>NZ_JBALNY010000009.1:0-38729 GCF_036962145.1 Bacillus sp. JJ1764
AGAAAATAAAGCAATTACAATATGTCCAGAATTACTCGGTGGATTTTCAACTCCCAGAGAACCTGCTGAAATAATAGGTGGTAACGGGGAAGATGTACTTGATGGAAAAGCTAAAGTAATTGAAAAGACAGGAAAAGATGTCACGGACTTTTACATAAAAGGTGCTTACGCTACTCTAAATAAAGCTAAAGAAATAAATGCTACCGTAGTAGTTCTAAAGGAATACAGCCCATCCTGTGGCAGTTCAATGATTTATAACGGTGAATTCATTGGAAAAAAACTTGAGGGGATGGGCGTTACTTCTGCTTTATTAAAAAGAAATGGATTTAAGGTAATTTCAGAAGAACAATTTGCTGAAAAATTTCTTTAACAAAAATTAGCAGTGATTTTTAGGTCTACAATTACTCAATAATAATACTATTTCTATTTTCAAAAGAAAGTTTGTGAAAGAATGTACTTAAAGTAATGGGTAGCCTTAATAAAAAAATATTCTAAAGCTATATAATACTTCTGTTGAATTTAAACCTTGTTCGGAGACTCATTAATCTGAATTAGGATAAAAGTATTTATATCCAATAGATTGTGACGGATTGTACTTAGATACGAGGGAGTGTAATAAGAGAAATAGTTTATGTATATAGAAAAGAAGGCTGCTGATATTTCAACAGCCTTCTATTTAATATGTTTCATAAATAATTTTCCCTGTCTGAGATGTATCATAATCTCCTAATGAGGTAAGTTCAGACTGAAATTGATTGGATGATAAAATTTCCTTTACTGTGTTAATCATTTTTTCTGTTTTGGGGGTTTTTAGAATAACCAGGTCATACTGTTCTGTAATTAAGGGAACAAAATCAATTCCAACTATTTTCGCAGCTTTTTCAATTCCCACACCTACATCAGCTATTCCAGTCGAAACAGCGGAAGCCAAACTTAAATGGTTGGTTTCTTCGTGTTCATAACCCTTAATGTTCCTAGAAGGAATCCCGTTAATTCTGAGTTGTTCATCAAGAAGGATTCGTGCTCCTGATCCTTTCTCTCTATTAATAATTTTCACATCTTCTCGTTTTAAATCAGTCCAAGAGGTGAGATTTAAAGGGTTCCCCTTTTTAACGTAAAAGCCTGCTTTTCTTGAAAGGAGGTTTATTAAAATATAGGGATAACCCACTAGAATTTTTTTTATATATGGAAGATTATACTCTCCTGTATCTCCATCAAACAGATGCAAGCTAACGATGTCACCATCTCCATTGTACATAGAGATTAGGCTGTTTAAGCTTCCCGTAAAAGATCTTAATGGTTTATAGGCTGAATTTTTCTCGATATGTTTACCTAATATATCTAAAACCAAGTCTTGTCCGCTAATGACAATGTTTTGGGATTCCTTTGTTTCGTTCCTGGTAGAATCCGCAACAGAAGGTGGGAATGTAATATTCTGATTTGTTTTATGATTTTTTATATAATTGTCCAAGTCTTTAGAATCAATTCTCATCTGTCTTCCTACACGGAACACAGGTAGTTCTCCTTTTTTGACCAGGTCATAAAGGGTTAATTTCGATACCTTTAATAGCTGTGACACCTCTTCAATTGTATAGGAAAGCTCATTTTGCATTCGTATCCCTCCATATCTCTATTTTAACTTACTGCCAAATAAAAAGTATATTTCTTATAAAAAAATGACTACTGTGATATTGCTTATATACACTTTAGTTATAGATAATTATAATTAGATATAAATAGTTATAATTAGTTAGAAAGGGAGATGGATAATGAGAAAACCATATCTTTTATTTCTTGCGATGATGCTGCTTTTATTAGCAGTGGCTGGATGTTCAGCGGAGGAACAAACGAAAAAGCCTGAGGAGCAGAAACAAGAAGTTCCTGTTGAGAAGGTAGAGTTGACTGTTTCAGCAGCTGCTAGTTTACAAAATGCCTTAAATGAGATTAAAGCAAGCTTTGAAAAGGAACATTCAAATGTGAAAGTAAACTATAACTTTGGAGCTTCAGGGGCACTTCAACAACAAATTTCTCAGGGAGCACCTGTCGATCTTTTCTTTTCTGCCGCCGAAGACAAATTCGATAAACTGGTACAAGACGGACTAATCGATAAGTCAAAAGGAATAGATCTAGTTGGGAATGAATTAGTTTTAGTGGTACCGAACGATTCAAAAAAAGAGGTTAAAGTATTCGAAGACCTTACCAAAACAGATAAAATTTCTATTGGTACCCCAGAAGCAGTGCCAGCAGGCCAATATGCGAAGGAAACATTGGAAAAGTTAAATGTTTGGAAGGCTATTAAAGGAAAAATCGTATATGCTAAGGATGTTCGACAGGTGCTTACATATGTAGAGACAAACAATGTTGACGCAGGAATTGTATATAAAACAGATGCATTGATTTCTCAAAAGGTTAAGATCGTAGCGACAGCTGACGAGAATTCTCATGCTCCTATTATTTATCCTTTGGGTGTTATTAAAAATAGTTCCCATCCTAAAGAAGCCCAATTATTTTACGATTATCTTCAAAATGAAACATCTATGAAAACTTTTGAGAAGTATGGTTTTAAAGGAATTAATAAATAAACATTTTGGAGCTACTTTAATGTTTGCTGGAAATACCCCAGGAAAAACCACACTATTCCAACAGCAATATATGTAGCAATTGATTCAGGCAATATGGGATTGACTTGGTTATGGGCGTCAAGTATGATAGGCATTTCATTTTTATTGTGTAAATTAATGAAATCCTGATGGTTTAAAAAAATTCTCAATATCAATCTAATATAGGCATCCCCTTAAATAGGGATACCTCAGATTTTAGACAAAAGGCATTCCGAATAAGCCTATTCGGAATGCCTTTTCAAGCAATTATTTTTGTTATTACTCTTTAATTAGACCATACAGGACGATTTATATGCCATTTTCGGACAAGTCCAAGTCCAGTTTGCCAGTTTCTTCAAATTCATAGCAGTGTATTTGGTTACGATTCATCTGTGTATTTTTACTAAGCATTTGGATTCACCCAAAAAAATCTCGATACCTTAATTATACAAAAAAGACTGCCACCAAACTCGAAGTTTTTCGAATTTGTCGACAGTCTGACAGACTATAAGAGTCTGTTTATGTTCTTCCATCTAGTCAAGCTTTATGGACGTTTGTTGCTTGGGGTCCCCGTTGACCTTGTTCAACGTCAAAAGTCACATCTTGACCTTCTTCAAGTGTTTTATACCCCTCGTCCTGAATTGCAGAGAAATGTACGAATACATCTTCCCCACCTTCACGTTCGATGAATCCGAAGCCTTTTTCGCTGTTAAACCACTTAACTTTACCTTTTTCCACTTTATATCCTCCTGTAAATACACAAAATTGATTGACTTTTACACTTTTAGGTTTCTTGGAACATTCATATTTTATCCGGATATATGTAAGTTAATTCATTAGAGGCAAACCTTCCAGGAACGGATGCATTCACCAGTTTCCAATAATGCAAAACCACCAAAATTTGTAAATAACGTTATTCATGAAGTACTCGGGTATCAGATGCATTTCAAAATTATATTCTAATGTGCATTTCTTGAAATAGTTTAGTCCAATATAAAAAATAGCGTAAACAAAGAAGGGGTTTTTGAAATATGACAACATTTCATGATATGGGCATTAGTGAACCCATTCAAAGAGCCATAAAGGATATGGGATTTGAAGAAGCATCTCCTATTCAAGAAAAAGCCATTCCCATAGCTTTGACAGGGAAGGACATTATTGGTCAAGCGCAAACCGGCACTGGAAAAACAGCTGCCTTTTCCATACCAATCTTGGAGAAATTGGATAAGAGCAAAAAAAATGTTCAGGCGATTGCAATTGCACCCACAAGGGAATTAGCTATTCAGGTTTCAGAAGAGATCAATCGGCTTGCAAAATACATGGGTATAAATTCTCTCCCTATTTATGGAGGTCAGTCTATTGACCGCCAGATTAAAGCATTAAAAAAGGTCCCCCACATTATTACGGGAACACCTGGAAGACTGTTGGACCATATTAAACGTAAAACGCTTAGGTTAGATAGCATTAAAATGGTGGTTTTAGATGAAGCGGATGAAATGTTAGATATGGGATTTCTGGAGGATATTGAACGAATCCTAAAAGAGACTCCAGAAGAAAAACAAACCCTGCTGTTCTCTGCAACCATGCCAAAACCGATTCAAAATCTTGCGGAAAGGTTTATGAACGCTCCGGAGCTAGTGAAAATAAAAGCTAAGGAAGTTACCGCTCCAAGTGTAAAGCAAGTTTATTATGAGGTAAAGGAAAGAGATAAATTTGAAGTGCTTTGCCGTCTGCTGGATGTGGATAATCCAGAATTAGCTGTGATTTTTGGAAGGACAAAAAGACGTGTTGATGAATTAAGTGATGCATTGAATAAAAGAGGATATCTTGCTGATGGGTTGCACGGTGATTTAAATCAGCGGCAGCGGGATGTTGTGATGAATAAATTTCGTGAGGGAAACATTGATATTTTAGTGGCGACTGATGTGGCTGCGAGGGGTATTGATGTTTCAGGGGTTACCCACGTCTACAATTTTGACATTCCTCAAGACCCAGAAAGTTATGTTCACCGAATCGGTAGAACGGGGCGAGCAGGTAAAACGGGTCAAGCTATTACTTTTGCTACACCGAGAGAAATTGGGCAGATTCACAGTATAGAAAAAGCATCAAAAGGAAAGATCCAGCGCAAATCAATACCAACGGTAGCAGAAGCAATGGAATCTATACAGCGGGCAGCAGTAGAAAAGATGATTCAATTGGTTGAGGAGGATCAGGACCCACGGTTTAAACAAGCAGCAAGTGAATTGCTCGATCAATACGATTCGACCGCGTTAGTTTCAATTGCCTTGAAATTGTTGTCGAAGGACCAGAGGGATGGTCTGGTTCAGCTAACTTCTGAGACACCGCGATATTCCAAGAAGCCTAAGGAAAAGTCAATGAGAAACTATAAAGGGAATAGGGAATTTGTGGGGAAAGGGGCAAGTGGTAAACGTAAAAAAACTTCCAGGTCCTATCGCTAAAAAGGGAGCATTATGATCTTAATATAGAGGATTGTATGAGAGACCATCCTTTTGTGGACGTGGAATTGTATAGAGTGTTGACGAAGTCAACACTCTTCTTTCCTTTTTTCTGACTGAGACATCTCTTGATGAAACGACTGGCTGATGATAAACGAAAACGAATCCCAGATGGAATACGATTAAATTTAGAAATCCAAATCACTGTATAACACGGTGTGTTCGAAGAACCCTTTTCTCATTAAATGGTTACATAAGAAAAAGACTTAGAGTAGCTTTTATTTAAAACATCCTTCTCAAAGAAAAGAGAAAAAGATGCATGGTCATTGGAATAAAGCGTTCTTTCTAAAGATTAATCTAATTCAACTTATTGGCTCTATCTAAATAAAGCATATGATACACAAGGAACAATACTTAGTTGAAATGTCCGGTAAAGCAAAAGAGACTTACAGAATAAAATCAAGAGTGTTTAATTACAGTTTTATTTATGTTCACCCACACAATTTAATTGAATTGAGGTACAGCCCTAAGATATGGATTGCTCGCTGCTTTACATTTATGATATTGTATAATCCATCGTACGGGTAATAACCAAGTAAAATGGTCAAAAAAAACAAAACAAACAATAATGGAGTGATTATATGAATAAAGCCAAGGTTAAAAGCGGAACAGGTAGGGGAACAGGAAAGAAGGGCTGGAATCGTTGGAATGCTAGTGCCAACAAAGCCAAGAGTGCCAAACCTTATAAAAGTAAAAGTGCTAAAAAATCGGATGGGTTAAAGACAACCAGCAATAATGAAGGGAATACATCCGAATGAAAACGGATGAGTTTCTACATTAAATAGATACACGTTTTTTAATGGTCTAACAAATCAGAGTCGAACACATTAATAAAAATACAGGAAAGATAATGGCTTATAAATTCCAAACTTTTGAAGAAGATGGGGTAACCTAAAAAAATTAGAGAGACGTTTACAACACGATTTTGTAATGGAAAACTATAAATAAATCAGTTGCTTGTAATCGTCCTACAATTTTTTTAGAGTCCAAAGCAAAAAGTGAAAACAAAAAAATATAAATAGGCTGAAAATTTAAGTCGTCTATTGGGATTAAGGGTTTTTGAAGAACTCTTAGGATTGAAAATGGACCTGTTTATTCTGAAGCATACTTAATTATTCCATGTAAATAGACGGAGTATTCCCGTTGCATACATTCTCTCAATTTAATTTTACCTTCATTTTCTAATTCACTAACCATTTCTTTAATCTTTTTTTCATCTTCTTTTGTAGCCTTTGGAACCTCTGTTGAAAACAAATTACCTTTACTTGAATCTCGTAGTTTTTTTAATAAACTAACTTTATTCATTATGGTCATCCCCTTTAAGTAATTGTTTTCGACATAAAGGGGGTCTTTTCCTTTGAATACCAATTATTTTCGTAAGATTTCTTTTTCATCTATTAGAATTTAAAAGTAGAAACCAGCGACAGATGTAGCAAAGGATGAGGTAAAAGGTTACTGAACTTTAGAAGAAGGTCAAGCAGTGACTTTTGATGTTTAGCAAGGTCAGCATGGACCTCAAGCTTCAAACGTACGTAAAGCTGCTTAATTTTATAAGTAGGGAATGCAGACTCTTTTATTGGAGTCTGCTTTTCTTTCTTGTGAAAAAAACCCCCACTCGTAAAGGAGTAGGGGACATGAAAACAGTAAATCAAATGGTAAACCAAGTGTAGCATACAATTACGGAATATCCTAATTTAATAAATAATGGCTTATAAAATAACCCTTATTTTAGAACTAAGTGACTTTATCCTTGTTTTGCTAACAGTTGATTTACTTTAATAAGAACATCAAAAGAATATAAAACTAAATGTGTAAATTAAGGAAGGCCAAAATGGTCACTTTATGTCTTCTTGCAAATATTTGTGAAATATGTTAATATAAATATGAATTATTTTTGTTCGGTGTAAAGGATCGTATTAGTAAAGCTTTTCGTCTTGATGATCACTGAGAGCAAGGATAGTAACACAATGTGTGCTTTTACACACTAGGAGGCAACAAAAATGGAAAACGGTAAAGTAAAATGGTTTAACAGCGAAAAAGGCTTCGGATTCATCGAACGTGAAGGTGGAGAAGACGTATTCGTTCATTTCTCAGCTATTCAAGGCGAAGGTTTCAAATCTTTAGAAGAAGGTCAAGCAGTGACTTTCGATGTTGAGCAAGGTCAACGTGGAGCTCAAGCAGCTAACGTGCGTAAAGCTTAATTATTAAAATAAAAATTGACAGACTCTTTTTATGGGAGTCTGTTTTTTTATTTTAAAAAAACAAGGAACCCTACTCAAGAATGAGTAGTTTAAAAGGTCATTCTTTTTGTGTTACCCATCCTGTCAAAGGGAACCGTATTAAGTCCTTTAGAAATGAAATGACTCTTGAAACATAAGATTCATTAAAGACTTTAGAATGGGGTAGAATGAATAATGAAAATACTTTTGTTATGAATTATTTTCCTGACAAATTTACCTGAATAAATTTTAAAAAAAATGAATAGAAAATAGAATTAAAAATCATTGACATAAAACGACGAATAATGATAAAATGATTAATTTGATAAATTAGATAAAATGTGTTACCATTAAAAAAGCAAGTAACAAATATAAGAATAATTGTTCTTAAGTTTTTAATTCCATTGCTTATCATGACTTCAACGCATATTTTTAATGAACCTCTTTATTTCCTCATATTCGATTGTTTCTAATTTTCTCGCACAAAAATCGATATTACCCATTGAGTTAATAAAAGTAATTTTTGGGGTTTACAAACCTGATTCACACTGGGACGGTTAAGGAGCCGTAAGGATGAAAGAGAGACTTTCATTGTTTTAAGTATATCAAGGCTATTTTATTATGAAAAAACTTTAAGAAGATCATACATTGGGATCTATTTTATATGTTTGGGGGAGGTTTAAGTACCTCTATGCTATATGGCACGTTTTTGTGATTGTCGGATTAGCGTCTCACTTTTTTTCACTATTTTTGTATCTGAATAAGTAAGGGATGTATTGTTCATTTTTTGAGCATTGAATAAACAAACTGGAGGTATAACCTTGAACAAAACAAAATTAATACAAGTAGTATCAGCGAAATCAGAGCTTTCCAGAAAAGATGCAGAATCAGCTATAGAGGCTGTATTCGATGTTATTACACAATCACTAGTTAGCGGAAATTCTTTTGCAATTTTAGGATTTGGGAAATTTGAAGTATGTCACCGTGAAGCTCGTGTTCGTCTTGATCCTAAAACGGGGGAAGAATTCTTAATCCAAGCTGGTAAAGTCCCTGTTTTTCGGGCTAGTAAGTCATTGATACAGCAAATGTAAAATTTTGGTTATCCTCAATATAAGATGTGCCATTCGTTACTGAAATCAGTATTCCACGTTAAATAGTACATCCTCAACATTCCCACAACACACCGATAAAATAGGTTAATACAACACTTGGTCAGATTGCGATGTCAAAAGACATCGCATTTACCTTATTTCACGAAAGGGTGATTGAGTTAAAAGACGTTTTCCTGCGGAAAGGCATTCTCCAAAAAATTGGGGGATGTCATTTTTTATTAAAAGAATTAAATTTTGTGAAGAACTGTGCTTAATGTCTGAGGGGAGAATCCTTCAATCCTTTTGTCGGATTTATATAATTCTGAAATCTTTGATAATTACATAATATTTCCTCCTTTTTGTTATATTAAAGAAATTATTGCCCTTATTACAGATTTGGAAACGTGAAGTATTGAAGAAAGGAATAAATACAGTGAATAGCTCTGTTACAAAAAAGATAGGCATTTTTATACAAACAAAAAGCACCGCAATAGCGATGCAAATTAATACCTTCTACCTAACATTATTTGGTGTAAATTCACACTTTTCAAAAGTAAACGAAATCTGTTGCAGGATTTTTTTATCCGCCAACAATAGTTCCTCCATTCACATGAATAGTCTGCCCGCTTACATAAGAAGAATCATCAGACGCTAAATAAACATAGGCAGGTGCCAGCTCATACGGCTGACCTGCTCTTCCCATTGGTGTATCCGAGCCAAAAGTGGAGACCTGATCAGCTGTAAAAGTGGAGGGAATCAGGGGTGTCCAAATGGGTCCCGGTGCAACCGCATTGACCCGGATACCTTGTCCGACAAGTGATAGTGCCAATGAACGGGTAAAGGTAACGATGGCCCCCTTTGTTGCTGAATAGTCAATCAGCTGTTCATTGCCATGGTAGGCTGTAATCGAAGCTGTATTAACAATGGAAGCACCTTTTTTTAAATAAGGTAAGGCCATTTTGGACATATAAAAATAAGAAAATATATTGGTCCTGAATGTTTTTTCCAGCTGTGCTGATGTAATATTTAACAGACTCTTTTGCGGATGCTGCTCAGCGACATTATTCACGAGAATATCCAGACTCCCGAACTCTGACAGTACGTTGTGAATGATATCTTTACAAACATCTTCATGGCCGATATCACCGGCATATAGCTGGCATTTGCGACCCTCCGCCTCAATTAGCTTTTTGGTTTCACTGGCATCATCATGTTCGTCTAAGTAAACAATGGCAATGTCGGCCCCTTCTTTAGCAAATAAAAGGGCAACTGCCTTTCCAATCCCGCTATCTCCACCCGTTATAATCGCCGTTTTGCCAGCAAGTTTTCCACCGGCCTTGTATTCTGGGTCTTGAGAAATGGGCCGGGGATTCATTTCTGCCTCAACTCCAGGCTGCTTGGTTTGATGCTGCGGGGGAAAAATAGGCTTCTTTTGATTTTGATTAGTCATTCATCCATACCTCCAAGTGATTATTTCACCTGTTAGTTTTAGGAGTAAGGCTTAATATTATTAGATAATATTTGCTATAATGACCACTATGTAGCTTTCATTATTTATCAAAAGGGGAGCGGAAGATGGAACTTAACGTGTTTGAAGAGATGGCAAAAAGATATGATACAGAAGAAAGAATAGAGCTAGCAAAAGTGATAGTTAAGGAAGTAAGACTAGAACTGCAAAATAGTAAATCAAAATCTTTAATAGACTATGGGAGTGGAACGGGTCTAATTAGTTTAGAATTATCAGATTTAGTTGGTTCTATTTTAATGGTTGATTCCTCACAGCAAATGTTAGAGGTTGCGAAAGCTAAAATTGCCCACAAAGGAATCACCAACTCTAACGTACTATATTCCGATTTTACTCAAGAAACTCCGGACCTTAAGGCAGACATCGTGTTAATGTCACTAGTCCTTCTTCATATTCCAGATACTAAAAAAATTTTACAAGAATTGTTTAACATTTTAAATCATGGTGGTAAGCTCATGATTATTGACTTTGACAAAAACGACCAAATAAATCATCCGAAGGTCCATAACGGTTTTTTGCATGAAGAACTGGAAAAACAATTATCCGAAGTTGGATTTAAATCCATTAAATTTAAGACATTCTATCATGGTACTCGTATTTTTATGAATCAAGATGCCTCAATGTTTATTTCCAGTAGTATAAAGTGATTTCATATTTTAAATAAAGAACCATTCATATCAAAAGTCTTGGCCTTACATAGGATGGAATGTCATTGTCCTTGTTTATTCCCAGTTGATGTGACTGGTTCTTTTTCCTTTTCATCATGGGTGGTTGCATTCAACAATACCACTCCCCCTATAATGAAGATAATTCCAGTTATTTTAATGGTATTAAACAGTTCACCCCATACAACCACACCAATTAAAGCGGTTAACGCTGTCCCTATTCCTGACCAGATGGCATAGGCTAAACTCAATGGAATGGTTTTAAGACAAACCGATAAGCTATAAAAAGAAAGACCATACCCCACGACCACTCCAATAGAAGGAAATATATGAGTGAAGCCATCCGATGCTTTAAGCATAGTAGTAGCAAAAATCTCCGCTATAATCGAAATAGCTAAAGCGATATACCCTTTCATCCGTGGTTCCCTCCACCAGTTAATAAAATAACGCCCCCAATTATGGAAACTAAGCCTAAGAGTTTTCTAACATTAAAATTCTCTTTATATATGAAAATCCCAACTAATGCTGTAAGTGCCGTTCCCAGGCCAGACCAAATGGCATACACCAATCCGAGTGGCAAAGACTTTAACGATAAAGATAGAGCGTAAAAAGCCATTCCGTATCCAAATGCTACTCCTAAAGAGGGCAATAGTTTTTTGAAGCCATTAGTTGCTTTAAGCATGGAACTGCCAAACACTTCGCTTAATATGGCAAAGATTAATAGCATAAATGCATTCATGATTTTTCCTCGCATTTTTTTACATTTATTGTACCGTTTGGACGATTTGTTTGTAAATTTTAATAAAGATCCGTAGGTCATAAAATCGCCATATGTATAATTTGTGAAAGATATAGTTTGTATGAAAAGTATGATTTAACATACAAGTGAGGTGATGAAACATGATGAGTCATGGGAAAATTTTTGGGACAACC
The DNA here is from genome assembly GCF_036962145.1 of Bacillus sp. JJ1764. NCBI lineage: Bacteria > Bacillati > Bacillota > Bacilli > Caryophanales > Bacillaceae > Bacillus > Bacillus sp. JJ1764. The sequence goes on from NZ_JBALNY010000009.1 coordinate 11,550, forward strand.
AGCATGGGTGAAAGAGGCCAGGTTGTCATCCCATCGGAAGCTCGGGAAGAACTAGGAATTAAGCCAGGAGAAAAGTTTGTGGTATTTGGTGACGCACGGAAAGGGACAGTGATTCTAGTTAAATCGGAAATTATGAACAAGTTTGCAAATTTCTTTTTCAACAAGTCCAAACGCTTTGAAAAAATGGCTCAGGAAATTTTTGATAAGACGGAGGCCGAAGAAGAAACGGAACAGGAATAGCATAAACAAACTGGGAAAGTAAATCCACGCAGACCTTTCCCGTTAAGCCTGCAGGAAGGGGAGTCCAGCATGCGTGAGATGACACGCTTACTATTCAACAAACGATTTCGCACCACCTTTTTTATGTTCATCGGTTTCTTTTTCCAATTCTGGTGGCATGGGAAAACGAAACGATTTCGCAGCAAAGAGGGAGCCGAGCGAAGGGCCAAGACTATTTATATCTCACAGGCTAAGAAATTTGCAGCTACCGCAGTAAAAATGGGCGGGTTAATTATCAAGCTAGGGCAATTTGTCAGCTCTAGAGTAGATATTTTGCCAAAGGAATACACGGACACCCTGGCAGAGCTTCAGGATTCGGTGGCACCGGTAGGTTCTGAGATAGCGATGAAGTGCATTGAAGGCGAGCTTAATGGTAATATTCAAGAGCAGTTTACCTTTTTTGATGAAACACCTGTTGCTGCAGCATCATTAGGTCAAGTACATAAGGCCGTCTTGAAAAACGGCGAACCAGTAGCAGTAAAAATTATGCGTCCCGGAATAGAAGAAACAATCGCACTCGATTTAGTTACATTAAAAATCTTAATTGCTTTTGCCCGACGTTTTACAAAAGTGGAAAAGTTCGTAGACTTACAGGACGTCTATCTAGAATTTGAGGAAGTCATCCATGATGAACTTGATTATGTAAAAGAAGCAAACAATATCGAGAACTTCCGTGAACAGTTTGCAGAGTTTCCAGGTGTTGAGGTTCCACGGGTTTACCAGGAGCTATCAACTAATAAACTGTTGGTGATGGAGTTTATCGAGGGTGTCAAAATCAATGAGATCGACAACTTAAATATTAATAAGAAGAAACTCGCCTCGATTTTATATTTGTCATTTTTAAAGCAGTTAATGGAGGAAGGCTTCTTTCATGCTGATCCCCATCCAGGTAACCTGCTGGTAAAGCAGGACGGAACCTTGGTTTATATTGATTTTGGCATGGTTGGGACGATGACATCGGAAATGCGGGAGAACATGATCAAGCTGGCCATGGCCATTTATTTGAAAGATGCCGGTGGAATCGCAGCCGCATTGGCTGATCTTCGTTTTTTAAGAAAAAACGCTGATAAATCGTTGTTAACAAAGAATATTAAAGCAGTGCTTTCTAGTTTTGCAGATGGTAATTTTAATATTGACAAGCTTAGTAATGAAGTTTTTCTTGAGGAGATGCGGGAATTTTTGTATGAGCAGCCGTTTCAAATCCCGTCAAAGACCACTTTTCTTGGCAAGGCGATTGCGACAGTATATAGCCTTTGCAACGGGTTGGATAAGGACTTTGATATTATTGCATTGACGAAGCCATTCGTGGAGGACTTGATGACCAGTAATGCGGTTAATCCGGCAAAAGATACGGTTATTGAACAGGTGAAAAATACACTTTTAAATATCCTCCCATCTTCGCGAAAGGTCATGAACATGATCGACCAGCTGGAATCCGGTGAGATGAGAATCAATCCATCAAAGAGCTTTGAGAAAAAGCTGATGGAGCAGCAGGAGAATCAAACGCGAAAGTTGGTTATGGCCCTATTTGGGACCGGGTTGTTAATTTCAGGTGCACAGTTATTTTCGCATTCAGAGGTAGCCGGAATGGTTATGATGGTAGTAGGTGGTTTCATAACGATTTTGCAGGCTGGAAAAGGCAGCGGGAGAAGAAGAAGGCGTCCGCCACATCCACGTCCCCCGCAGTTCAATAAATAATGACGAACTCCTCAACTTCTGAGGGGTTTTTTTATGGGTTCATTCACCAAGTCTTCCTTATTGTAAGATCCTGTCGAAAACGGTACAATTTTAATAAAGAATCAATGGGGGTTTACGATGAAGAAACTAGTTTTACTGATTATGACGGCGCTTCTCCTTACTGCATGTGCTCCAAAGGCCTACACGGAGAGCTTGGATGCCGGAAAGGCTGCATTGCAAAAGGGAGATTATGATAAGGCGATTAACCAATTTGAAAATGCGCTTGAGGAAAAAGAAACGCAGGAAGCGCAAGATTATCTCCATTTCTCCAAGATCATGCAAGATAGTATTACTCTTTATCATAGTGGGGAATTTGAAAAAGCATCCCAGACGATCAAAACTCTTCTAAAAGAGAAGTTTTCAAGAAATGTTAATCAAAAAATTGTCAATCAAGCCAATGTTTGGGCTCAAAAAATTGAGGATGCAAAAACACTTTCTGATGTGATGAAGCAAAACATCGAGAAAGGAAATACCTTGCTTGAACAAAAGCAATATGATCAAGCGTATGATTTATTTAAGCAAGTAGCTGATACCAAAAATGTCCCTGAAGTAGCTTCAATCGAAGAAATGGTTAGAAATGCCGCAAAGCTTGCAGCCGAGACGAATCAAAAGAAAAATGATAGAACATCAGAGGACAGTCCAAACCAATCTAATGAACAAACGAGCAATGACTCTAATAAGAAAGATGAAACCAAACAAGGGAGTGCAAATCAATCCCTAACTCAAGACCAAGCAGCCGATCTTGTTAAACAATCCCTCAATATTTCAAACAGCAGTAATGAAAAGGTTCAATATGACCATGAGGAAAATGGCGCATACATTTTCCGTGTCTATGAATTTGTCGTTGATAACCCGGGAACCGGGGAAGGACATACTGCAACACGTGGCTGGTATGGAGTGAATAAAGAAACGAAAAAAATTTATAATGCAATGGAATAAAGGAAAAGGCTGACTTTCACGGGTCAGCTTTTTTAGTGTGCAAGGCATGGCAACTATCTAGGTAGTGAAAATATGAGCGTATCTCACAGGCTAACAGTAGAAGAACTAAAGCAATAACTAGTTTAAGTATATTTCTTCACAATGTTATTAATCAAACCTGCAATATCTATTATGTATTCGGAATAAAACGTATACAAATTTTAGTATTAGAATCAATTTTAAACATTTTTCCAATTTGAAAAGTGCGTTTTTTGGTGAAACCTATAATTAATTAAGAAAAACATGGATACCGTATATTATTGGTATCCTAACCGAACTTCTCTAATAAGAAGTTTTTATTGGTTACCACTGTTCTCATCTAGCTGTTTTTTATTTAAAAGGGAACTATTAAATGCCCTCTCATTAATTAATGAAGAGGGAAAAAAGGGCGCACTCAATATAGGAATGTGAAATGAATCAGAAATGACTTTATCCGGTAGTAACTCACATTTGGGGAAATAAATAATCTATATACTAATAACAAGTGTGTTTATCCAGAAGGAATAACACACTTTTTTTGGATGTTTTTGATGTAAAAAGTTGTAAAAAAAACACACTAAAACAAACGGGTGAGACGTTTCTATCACAAATGGAAAATGGTGTATTGGTAAAGAAATACCAAGGGCTAATTTTAAAATTCATTTTACTCGCCATCTTTATAATTTTTTTTGTTGTGAATACAACAAAAATAAGTTATTTTTAATTTAAGACTTTTTATTGTATTTGCAACAAAAATTAGTTAAGGAGTTAATTATGAAAGAAATCCTTCGTGAAATTGGAATGATTGCAAGGGCATTAGATTCTATTAGTAATATGGAATTTAAAGAATATGACCTCACAAAAGGGCAGTATTTGTACCTTGTACGAATATGTGAAAACCCTGGAATTATTCAAGAAAAATTAGCTGAGATGATAAAGGTTGACCGAACTACAGCAGCACGTGCTATAAAGAAACTGGAAATAAGTGGATTCGTTGATAAGAAAGATGATGAACATAACAAAAAAATAAAAAAACTTTTTCCAACAGAGAAAGGCAAGAATGTCTATCCTTTCATAAAAAGAGAAAATGATCATTCCAATATGGTTGCCTTAGATGGGTTTACAGAAGTGGAAGTGGAGACTATTTTTAATCTTCTTCAAAGAGTGAGAAAAAATGTTGAAGTTGATTGGGAATTTGTTAAAAAAGGAAACAAAAGAAATTACTGATGATATAAAATTTATTGCACTTGCAACAAAAAACAAGAGGTGAAATTTAATGAGTTGGAATTTGAAAAAATTTAACGAGTTAACGAATATTGAACTATACAATCTTTTAAAAGAAAGAACCTTAGTTTTTGTGGTTGAACAAAATTGTCCTTACCTAGAAGTTGATGGTAAAGATCCTTTTTCATATCATCTTTTTAAAGAAGACAATGGAGAAATCATTGCATATTTAAGGATTGTACCTGCAGGTGTTTCCTATCGAGAAATTTCTATTGGAAGAGTCTTTGTGAAGAAAGAATACAGGGGACAAGGAATTGCAGAGGAACTTTTAAGAAAAGGGCTAGATTTTATCCTAAACGAATTAAAAGAAACAAATGTTAAAATTCAGGCACAAGATTATTTAAGGAAATTCTATAGTTCCTTTGGTTTTCAAACCATATCCGATACATATTTAGAAGATAATATCCCTCACGTCGATATGCTTTTACAAAGATGACACAACGGGTTATTATCGGTTAGCGATTGAAGTTATATTAAGATGTAGAAGAGATTATGAAGGATTACACTGCGCGAAACGTTTCCTTATAGGTGCCAGAGCACGAAATAGGAGAATTGCTATCAAGCAATTACACTGATTACTAAAACCCGAAAATGAAAGCTGTTATGTTGAGTTGAAACGAGTTATCTGATCCTTGAAACCTCAACCAAATTCGGTATAGAAGTTTCAAAGGAATACGGTGTTGTGAGAGGGGAGAAAATAAGTCAGCTTATTTTCCCTCTACTCGATTGTAGATCCAAGCAATTTGTTTAATTTCTTCTCCTGAAATCCTAATACTAAATTTCCATCTATAAAGGTTGCCGGAGTAGCATAAATTTTCCGCTCTATTAGTTGATCCATATATTCCTTATGTATTGATGCATTTCGCTCCTCAAATTCAATTTCATGTTCTTTTAGAAAGGCTTTAACTTTTTCGCAGTAGGCACAGCCATTGCTGCTATAGACAATAACTTCATGTTTACTCATTAATTTTATGACCTCCTAAAAAAATTATATATAAAAAAGTCCAACCGTAAAAGTTGGACTTGAAAAGATTTATTCTAAACTGATTTTCCGAGGAAGGCTTTAAGCATCCATACATGCTTTTCCAGGCCGGAGTGAACCGCCAGCAGCATATCTCCTGTTGTTTCATCACCTAAGTCCCCGGCAATACCCATTCCTTCTTTTAATTCACCAATAATAATGGAGAAATCATTTATAATGGATTGCACCATTTCATCAGCTGTTTCAGCACCATTTGCTTCTTTAATAGAAGAAAGTGCAAGACTTTCCTTCATTGTAGCAACAGGATTTCCGCCGATTGCTAATAATCTTTCAGCAAGCTCATCAATATGTAAAGCAGCTTCATTATAGAACTCTTCAAACTTTACATGTAATGTGAAAAATTGACCGCCTTTTACGTACCAGTGGTAGTTATGTAGCTTTACATACAACACGGACCAGTTGGCAATTTGCTTATTCAAAATGTTGACTAATTGATTTTCCATGATCGAAAATCCTCCTTTTTTTGTTTCTTATTATATTATTACCTTTGTGCCAGTGAAATCCTAGCTACTTTTGAGGAAAATGTTGACAAATTAGTGAAAAGGATTATGACAGCAGTTGATATATTGTAAAATTTGCTCCTATTATTTCATCTGTTCCCAGTAACAGGAAAAATAACTTTGATGGACCCTTTTTCCATATGTTAAAAAAGTCCCTTTATAACAAGGGGCATGTAAGGGGGAAAAACGCCTTCCACTTTTTGGGCGATGAATAAGTATGTTACAGCTGATAGCCTTAGTACTAGAGAAACCGCGATGCGAATCTAGGAGGTTATTAAATGAATAAATTAAAAAAACTGGTCATTGCAGCAGGATTGATGTTATCGATATCTTCTTTTACGTTAAATGTCCAAACAGAGGCAGCAACATCTACTTATAAAGTTAATACGGGTGAAACCTATTGGAAAATAGCAGCAAAGTTTGGTGTCCCAATTCGAAATTTAATGGATGCCAATCATGCAACAAGTTCAGCTCTATATGCAGGACAAAATCTAGTAATCCCGAATTCTACTATTTCTGCAGCAGATAAAGATTTACTTGCACGTCTTGTTCGTGCTGAGGCAGTTGGGGAGCCGTATGCAGGTAAAGTAGCGGTGGCTACAGTTATATTAAATCGTCTTAAAAATCCTTCTTTCCCTTCAACTGTTCATGGTGTCATCTATCAAATTGACGGTGGACACTATGCCTTTACACCAGTTCAAAACGGAACAATCAATCAGCCGGCCGATACAGCATCAAAGCAAGCCGTAAACGAAGCATTGGCGTTTAGCGGTCAAGGCAGCGGATCATTGTATTTTTACAATCCAAGAACCACTACAAGTAAATGGATCCTATCACGCCCCGTAACCCTAACAATAGGAAATCACCGTTTTGCAAGATAAATCAATAGTAGTAATATGCGCAAAAATAGTGAAAGCTAATCCACATTCGGATTAGCTTTTTCTACTATAAAAGGGAAGAGTAATGATACTTCTGTTCCTTCACCTTCTTTACTTGTAACTTTAATTTCCCCTTTATGCAGCTTCATGATACTTTTAGCAATATTTAATCCTAGACCGGTTCCTCCCGTTTCTCTGCTCCTGGCCTTATCTATCCGGTAAAAACGCTCAAAAATATGTTGAATTTCGTCCCGAGGTATACCGATTCCAGTATCTTTTACACGGAAAATAGCATGTTGTTTATTTTTTTCTAAAAATACTTGTATCTTGTCATTACTGTATTTCATTGCGTTATCAAGTAATATAATGATCACCTGTTTAATTTTTAACTCATCTGCCCAAATTGTAATTGGGTTTTCTTCATAGTAAAATGTTATTTCTCGATGATAGACATCTTTAAGTTGTTTTAAAGTACTTTGGCATAAAGCTACTAAATTTATTTGGTCAAGTTCTAAAACAGTTTCATTTTCTAAATCGGCCAAGTCTAAAAATGTCTCAGTCATTTTCTGAATTCTGGTTGCCTCCGCATGAATCGCGGTGATTGCTTCATTAGCTAATTGTTCGTTTTCTATACCGTGCCTTCTTAGTAAATTGGCATAGCTCTTTATAACGGTTAAAGGTGTTTTTAATTCATGGGAGGCATCAGAGACAAACTGGTTTTGTTTTTCCATATTGATTTGCAGTTTTCCTATCATCCGATTAAACGTACTTGCCATCATCTGAAGTTCATCTTTCGTATTATTCTGAATGGTGATGGTCTTTGGAATACCGCTCTTTTCAATTTCCTCCATCGTATGAATCATATTCGAAATCGGCCTCATAATGATGTTGGCGAGCCATCTTCCTCCCAGCAAGGATAACAAGGCAGCTATTACTGTACATGATATTAAGATAACTCGAAGAATTTCCTTTCTTGCTTCTAGGCCCTGTAATCGTTCACCAATCTCTAAACTAGTGCTTTTATTGATTGGCATACGTACGACCAATACTTGTTCCTCTCCCTTTTCAGCAGAAATTAAACGTGTTTGGGATTGTTTATTTGTTGTATATTTTCCTTTAATCTTTTTAGAGAGTAAATGATCATTCGTTACTTCATAAAGGATTTGATCCTTTTGCTGCATAACCCGAATGTAGGAATGTTCTGCTAAATATTCTTTTAATATTCCTTCTGTATCGGATGGCTCCTGATTTTTATCGAGCCCTTCCAAAACCTCTTCAGCCTTTTGAGAAAGCATATTCACTTCCATATTTACAGTCGTTTTCATAAATAAGAAGAAGACGGCAAAGTTAATAAGAATTAATATGATTAGCATCCAAGCGGTGGTTAGAAGATTAATTTTTGTAGTGATCTTCATCCTTCTTCTCCTTTATCGTAAAGCCGATGCCTCTGATAGTTGTAATTAATGGTTCTGAAAAACCTTCATCTATTTTTTTTCTTAAATGTCGTATAAAAACATCAATGACGTTCGTTTCACCCTCGTACTCGTAACCCCAGACATTAATAATAATATTCTCACGTGTAGCAATTTTATTTTTGCTCATAACTAGGTAAACTAGGAAATCATACTCTTTTGGCGTTAAAACGATTAGCTTTCCGCTCCTTTTCACTTCTCTTGTATCCATATTGATGAGGAGATCCTGAACAGTTAATAAGGATGCGTCCTCATTAGGATTTCCACCTATAGGATGATTCCGGATGCACGCTCGAATCCTGGCTAATAACTCTTCTATTTCAAAAGGTTTTGTTACATAATCATTTGCACCATGATCTAGCCCTGCTACCTTGTCCAATGTTGTATTCCGAGCTGTTAACAGAATAACTGGAATGACGCTGTTTTCTTTTCTAAACCTTCTCAGCACTTCCATTCCGCTTATTCCGGGCAGCATCATATCTAATAAAATCAGGTCAATCTCAGTATGCAAGGCTGCATCCAAGCCGGTAATACCGTCATGCTGCACCGTTACTTGATACCCTTCATACTCCAATTCCATTTTTAAGACACGGGCAATTTGAGCTTCATCCTCGATGATCAGAATATGTTTTTTCATTTCACCCTCATTCCTTTCTATTAATAATGTATCATGTTCTTCAAATGAATTTTTCATCTTAATGAATTATTAATGTTTTATTCAGATTTCGTACAAGTTCCTTCTCTATAGTTAAGGTATCCAGTTTTGAAGTTAATTTTTTGAAAATATATGAGGAGGGATATCATGAAAAAATTAATAGAGGCAACTATGCAAAGAGGTATTTTGATGATTGTTTGTGTTGTCATTATTTTGGCATGGGGAGGTATTTCTGCTTTCCAAATGCAGCGAGATTATTTGCCGGGAATCACTAATACGACTCTCTCGGTAAGTATGAGAGTGCCAGGCTATCAAGCAGCACAGGTGAAACAACAGGTTACCGACAATCTGGCAAGTGCTGTTAAAGCAGTGGATGGGTTGTCCAATGTTGAAACCACTTCTTATGATGGCGGGTTATTTATGAGTTTGTATTTTTCCATGAATACTGACATGAAACTAGCAGAAGATCAGGTAAACAAAGCATTGGCGAATGCAGATTTTCCGCCAACCATTACAAGCACGCCCCTAGTAACACGACTAACAACAAGTTCATTTCCAATTCTAACCTATAGTGTTACCAGTTCGAAATTGGATGAACCAACATTACGCTCTACCGCTACCCAGGAAATTGTAAAACAATTAAAATCTGTTCCAGGTGTAGCCGATGTATCCATTTTTGGAGGAGCAAAAGATGGCTATGTATTAACCGTCCGTTTGAAAGACCTGGTGAAAAACGGATTAACCTTGGATGATGTGAATAAGTCGTTTGCTTTGGCTGTTCCATCCTTGCCACAGGGGAATATTTTGAACAACCAATTATCGATACCTGTATCGTTTGATGGACTGTCATTAACGGTGCAGCAAATGGAGAACGTTACAATTAAGAATAAGGAAGGAAAACTCATTCCGGTTTCAGCGTTTGGGACCATTACTCATTCCTTAAATGATGTAAAAACTATTTCTCGGACGAATGGAGCACCGAGTGTCACATTAAATGTGATTAAGACGCCTTCCGCCAATATTACAGATGTTGCTAACCAAGTAAAAGACCGTGTTGCTCATCTTCACTTGGACACGATCAATCCAAAAGATGTTTCCTTCCAGGTGTTACTTGATAGGGAAAAAGAATTAAACAGTTCTCTTTTCGGATTAGTTCGTGAAGGTTTGCTGGGTTGTTTATTCTCTATGATATGTGCGTTCTTCTTTTTCCGAAATGTAAGATCAACATTATTAATCGCGATTTCGCTACCGATTTCCTTGTTGGCGACCACCGCTTTCTTAAAATCCATGGGGATAACGTTAAACATTTTAACGGTATCCGGTTTGATAGTTGCGATGGGGCGTATTGTCGATGACTCGATTGTTATTTTGGATAACATGTATCGAAAGCGAGAAGAATCGAAGGATAAACATCTACTCTCCATTCTTGCCTCATCTGTAGTTGAAATGATTCCTGCGATATTAGGCTCCACCCTAACGACTATTGCAGTGTATATACCAATTGCGTTTGTTGGCGGGTTTATCAGTGCATCCTATAGCGGATTTGCCTGGTCGGTTGTCATTGCCCTAGTTATCTCATTCTTTGTAGCGATGCTTGTCATTCCAGCTCTTGCTTTTATGGGCTGGAAAGGCGGAAATGTAGAAAAACAAACAGTAAAACTTGATTCAAAAATGAAACCGATTTTGCTATCGGCCTTTAAACACAAAAAGGCAATGATTATTGTTTCAATATTAGTTTTTATAGGAGCAGGGGTCTATTCAGCCTTTCTTCCAGTAAGTTTATTACCAAGTGGAAAAATAGGACAGATTGCTATTAAAGCAGAGTTGCCTAAGGGAAGTACATTAATTCAAGTAGATTCTGAAGTTCAAAAAATTGAAGAGTCATTAAAACAAAATTCTAAGATCACAGCCTATTCGGCCAATTTCGGTTCGACAATGACACCACAAAGTGATGACGTGTTTGATCAAGGTGGTGGTTTTATCACTTATCCAAATGTTGCAAACCTTTCAGTTGTGCTGAAAAATGCCAAGGATGTTGATCCGGTTATAAAACAATTGCAAAAACAGCTACCGACATTATCTAATAATGTCATTTATACAGTAACAAGCCAGAATATTTCCGGTGATGATTCGCAAATGAGAATCTTGTTTACAGGTTCAGATCAAGCAACGTTGGATCAAGTGGCCCAAGAAACGAGAGCAAAATTATCGAAGATCCGGGGTTTGAGTGTTGATGGAAAAGTGGATTTAACCAATGGTTCACCAAAGTATAAAGTGACATTTGACCAAACAGCGATTCAAGCAAAAGGGGTACAAGTTGCGGATATTTTAACAGTAATCAATCGTTATATGTCAGCTTCCAAAGATGCTATGATTACGGTCGATCATAAAGCACTTCCTGTTGACCAATATCTGGATCAAATCGCAACAGGAGCAAATTCAACGATTACGTTAAATGCCACTCCGAATGATGTCTTATCATCTCTGGGTGCTGAAACGCTAATGGGTATGAATGGACAACTGGTCCGTTTTGACCAAATAGCCAAGATAGAAAAAGATCTGTCTTCATCCTCCATAAGTGAAAGAGATGGTCAACCATTCTCCCTTGTGACAGCACAGATTACATCAAATGACATCAGTAAAGTGTCAGTTCAAGCGGAGAAAGCTTTAAGTAAAATGAATTTTCCTAAAGATGTGACGTACTCATTAGGTGGAATTTCTGAACAAGTAAAACAAATGATTTTTGATATGTCTGTTGCCGTTGCCTTTTCCATTCTATTGGTCTTACTGATTACCTCTGCGATTTTTAAAGGCTGGCGGGCACCATTATCAGTTCTTTTAAGTATCCCGCTTGCTTTAAGCGGTGTAGTCATAGCATTGATTTTATTCAATGGTGAATGGAATTTAGCTGCTCTAATTGGGGTTTTGATGCTGACTGGCATTGTTGTAACAAATGGTATTGTGTTGATTGATAAAATTGAAAGAAATCGACGGGAGGGAATGCCTGTAAAAGAAGCTATTTTACATGGAAGTCTTTCAAGGATCAGACCTATTTTAATGACAGCAGCTGCAACAATATTGACTTTGTTGCCACTGGCGTTTTCACATAATGCCGATACCGTTATTTCTCAAACACTTGGAATTGTAGTCATTGGAGGAATGGTGACATCAACCCTTAATAGCTTTATTATCATTCCTATCATCTATGAATGGCTTCATAAGAAAACTGTGATTAATAGTCACACTACATTAAGTGTTCCAAAGTAATTAACATAAAAAGGCCGATTCCAATAAGTTTGGAATCGGCTTTTTTTATACGTGAGCTTCCCGTTTTAATTTTAATGCAGCAAGGCTGGCAAAATCATGAATAATGGTTGCTGCTAATAAAGATGTAATTTGTGTTGGATCATAGGGTGGCAATACTTCGACTAAATCGTAGCCAATAAAGTTAAAATCAGTTAGGGCACGAATCATTTGCAGGGTTTCAAAGCTGCTTGGGCCGCCAACTTCAAGTGTTCCAGTACCAGGGGCGCAAGATGGATCAACAAAATCAATATCAAAGGTAAGGAAACATGGTGTGTCCCCGATGGTTTCTTTCATTTCTCTAATCACATCTTGATATCCGCGTTGTTTTAACTCAGGTGTTGTTATCACCTGGTAGCCAAGATCTGTGCTTGCATCTATGTCCCCAGGATGATTCAAAGTACCGCGGATGCCGATTTGGAACACCTTATTCGGAATAAGCAGGTTTTCCTCAAATGCACGAATGAATGGAGAACCGTGCCAATATTTTTCATCATAATAAGTATCCCAAGTATCTGTATGTGAGTCAAAATGGATCATCGCAACAGGGCCGTGAACTTTAGCTGCAGCACGAAGGTTGGCTAAGGTTACGGAATGGTCTCCGCCGATGCCAATTGGTGTAATGCCTTGTTCCATTAATTCTGTCATCGCTTTTTCAATGATTTCATAGCTGCGATGGATATTGTGTGGGATGACGGAGACATCACCTATATCAATTGCATTACAGTCATCGAATGGATAAACTTTATGAATGGGATGATATGGAAATAAAGTCATGGAAGCTTGACGAATCGCTTGTGGAGCAAAGCGAGCCCCAACACGGAAGGAAGCTGCCGTATCAAATGGTACTCCCACAATTGCTAATTTTGCCTTTTCTCTGTTGGAAGGCAATCTCATAAAGGTTCCAGTAGTACAAAATTCAGGTTTTACATCAGGTGATAATGGATATTTCATTTTTAAATCCCCCGCTTGTCATTAGTATTACGTATTACATATATTTGATATGCAAGTAGTATGCCAATTCAAAAAAATGCAGAAAATCAGCTGTATATATAATAAGTAATACCAAATATTTATTTAAAACGGAATAGAATATGCACAATTGAATAATTCTGAATTTTCTACATCTGCTTATTTTGTTGAATTTTCTTATTTTATATGGTGGATTTTGTGGAAATCTCTGTTTGGCATAATAATTGCATGTAAAATTTATTGAATTTTTCAAAAAGGGAGGAATAAGAAATTTCTCAAATACAAAGGGGTATTCAAGGTTTGAAAACGCTTTAAAACATACAAGGGGGAATGATACGTGGAAAATGGCGTAAAGCTGAAAAGATCGTTAAAACTTTGGCAGGTTGTCATCATGGGTTTGGCCTATATGACACCAATGGTGGTGTTTGATACTTTTGGAATTGTTTCGGGATTGACAAAAGGTCATGTCCCAACAGCATATATTATTGCCTTGGTTGGCATGTTATTTACAGCATTAAGTTATGGTCAACTTGTCAAAGTGTTTCCGCAGGCCGGTTCAGCCTATACGTACACTCAAAAAGCTATTAGCCGTCGCTTAGGATTTCTTGTCGGCTGGTCGTCTTTACTAGATTATTTATTTTTGCCAATGGTAAACGCTTTATTAACAAAACTATATTTAAATGCATTATTTCCATCGGTTCCTGATCTTATTTGGGTTATAGGTTTTGTAGGTATTGTAACGTACCTGAATTTAAGAAGCGTAAATATCCTGGCAAATTTTAATACATTGTTTGTCGGTGTACAGATCTTGATTATGATCGTATTTATTATCTTGGTTGTGAAGGGGTTGAATGGTGGAGAAGGTACGGGTACTGTTTTTAGTATTCAACCGTTCTTTAAAGAAGGGATGAGTTTACCATTACTGGTTACTGGGGCAACGGTTCTCTGCTTTTCATTCCTAGGCTTTGATGCTGTTACGACGTTGTCAGAAGAAACGCCAAATCCGGAAAAAACAATTCCCAAAGCTATTCTGTTAACAGCTTTATGGGGCGGGATTATTTTTATCACCACATCCTTCTTTATTCAATTATTTTTCCCTGATATTTCTCGGTTTAAAAATCCCGATGCAGCACTTCCAGAGATTGCTTTATATGTTGGCGGTAAACTGTTCCAATCAATTTTTCTTTGTACAACATTTATTAACACCCTTGCATCAGGGCTGGCTTCTCATGCGAGTGTATCACGTCTTTTATATGTTATGGGCCGTGATCAAGTATTCCCGGAAAAATGGTTTGCCTATGTACACCCAAAATACCGAACTCCTGCGTTTAACGTCTTATTTGTAGGAGTCATCTCGTTATCAGCCTATTTCTTTGATTTAGTAACAGCTACATCTTTAATCAATTTTGGTGCCTTAATGGCCTTTACATTCGTTAATTTGTCCGTCATTAATCATTATGCGGTTCGGAATAGAATGCATAAAACACCAAAAGGATTTATTAACTACGTTCTATTGCCATTAATCGGTGCTGCTACTGTAGGGGTTCTGTGGGTGAATCTCGAAAAGAGCTCTCTGATTATGGGAATAACTTGGTTCTCACTCGGATTTATTTACCTGCTTTACCTAACAAAAGCATTCAAAGTGGCACCTCCACAGTTTAAAGCTGAGGAAGCTTAAAGATTTAAGAAAACGCATTCTTACGGGGATGCGTTTTTTTGTGTCTGTTTTAGGATAGGCACTACATTTTTCTGAAATGCTTTTTTATTGTGAAGTGAATGGAATTATTTCCTAATGATTGAGTCAATATGGTGAGTTCATAACGACCGGGAGTCAGAGAAATAAAAAGGAAAGGTCGTTATAGGGAGTTCATAACGACCATGAGTCGGAGAAATAAAAAGGAAAGGTCGTTATAGAGAGTTCATAACGACCGTGAGTCGGAGAAATAAAAAGGGAAGGTCGTTATAGAGAGTCCATAACGACCATGAGAAAGAGATTTTAATAAGACAGGTCGTAATGGTTAGTCATTAACGACTATTCATCTGGTTTTATCTTTGAAAGGGTCGCCAACGGGTCTTCTAGGCGACCTGAAATAGAAGGAGCCCATTCCATCGGTCGCCAATGAGGCTCCAAGGCGATCCATATATGAAAAAATCAGTCCTACAGTCGCTAATCATTAAAAAACCGTATCATCTCATATTTGTAAACGCTTACAGGAAATTATGCAATTCTGAATAAATTCACCAAATTTTCATAAAATCGCTTTCATGAAAAATTAAGAACCGTTTATTTTAACGGTTTTTTAATGTTGGCACGAAACTTGCTTATACCTTTAATAACTACAAAAAATGAGGTGTTATTAAAATGGCGATTGATTCTCTGAATCAAAAGAAAAATGAAGTTGTAAAGGAAAAAGATAATTCATTACTTGAATTCCAAGAAACACTGAAAGAAGCAGTTGAGATTCTGAACTATCCACCGCAGGTATTTGAATTCTTAAAGAAGCCGATGAGATTTTTGGAGGTAAGTATTCCGGTTCGCATGGATAATGGTGAGGTACAAATTTTTGAAGGATATCGTGCTCAACATAACGATGCAGCTGGTCCAACAAAAGGTGGAATTCGCTTCCATCCAGATGTAACTCCGGAAGAAGTAAAAGCATTGGCAGGTTGGATGAGCCTAAAATGTGGTATCACAGATCTACCGTACGGCGGAGCAAAAGGTGGAATCATTTGTGATCCACGTAAAATGAGTATGGACGAGTTGGAACGTTTGAGCAGAGGTTATGTAAGAGCGGTAAGTCAACTGGTTGGTCCTACAAAAGATATCCCAGCTCCAGATATGTACACAAACTCGCAAATCATGGCATGGATGCTTGATGAATATGACCATATTCGTGAATTCGATTCTCCAGGATTTATCACAGGTAAACCGATTGCTCTTGGTGGATCAAAAGGAAGAGAAACCGCTACTTCTAAAGGTGTATTGTATACTCTGCAAAAGGTTTGTGAATTAAGAAAGATGAATTTAAAAGATACTCGCGTTATTATTCAAGGCTTTGGTAACGTTGGTAGTTATTTAGCAGGGTACTTATATGAATTAGGGGCAAAAGTTATCGGTGTTGGTGATGTCTTGGGTGGCATATACGATGAAAACGGTCTCGACATTCCGTACCTACTAGAAAGCCGCGACTCTTTCGGCATTGTTTCTAACCGTTTTAACAACTCGATTTCTAATCAAGAATTATTGGAAAAAGAATGCGATATATTAATTCCGGCAGCGATCTCCGGTGTTATCAATAAACATAATGCGGATCGTATCAACTGTCAGATTGTGATCGAAGCAGCAAATGGCCCAACAACGAAGGACGCGTTAACAATGCTAGATGATCGTGATATTCTCGTTGTTCCAGATATACTTGCCAATTCCGGCGGTGTAATCGTTTCTTACTTCGAATGGTGCCAAAACAACCAAGGCTATTACTGGACAGAAGAACTTGTGGATGAACGTTTAAAAGAAAAAATAGAAACTAGTTTTAAAAATGTATATAACACTGCGAAAAAATACAATGTCAATATGAAAATTGCCGCCTATATCGAAGGAATTCAAAAGTTAGCAGAAACTTCAAGGCTAAGAGGATGGTTGAAATATTGATTTATTAAGAGGAGGAATGAATGGATGAAGTTAGATATTTTAACAGAGCAAAAGGAAAAGCAATTGTTGCACTATTTTTGCCTAATTTCGAATAATCATCGCTATGACTTAACAATTGGATATTCAGATCACTTTTTTGGCAAAGCAATGGTGACTTCAATTCAAACGGGCAATATGGTTTTGCTCTGTCAAGATGACACCTATGCTGATGACCACTGGGCGCAAAAACTAGGTATTGAGCAAGTGGACATACCGGAGTTTCAGGAATTCTTTAGTATGGTTTTACAGCCCCGTCCATTTCACGAACAATATTAAAATGAACGACAGAGGTGATCTATTTGTACTTTGGAGTGGTTACGAGTCCTTGCTATGGGAAGATTGAGAAAATCTCCATCGAAAGAGATGCAAGAATCTATGAATGGGAAACATTATTTGTGATTAAATCTGAGGAAGGTCATGAAGAAGTGGTTCAGACCGGAGTGAGCGGCGAGGTCGAATCATTAGAGGTGCAAGAAGGAGATTACGTCATTCCCGGAATGGTTTTAGCGTATATTAAAGAGGATCTATTTGTAACCGGAAGCGACTAAAATAACCTAAAAAAAAGAAGATGGGTGACATCTTCTTTTTTGGTGTTCTTTTGTTTTTATTATTCTGAAAAAAGTGATAGTATAAGAGTGATAGGAATTAAGGGGGATGAGACAATGTTTTTTGTCGCAATGGAAAAAATAAAGCCGATTATATCAGTCAATCTAGATAAAGAAGGCGTTTTAGAGTCGACTCTAAACAACAATAAAGAACCCTTTATATTCTTAGAAAGACAGGATCAGCTATTTGCTTATATAGTATGGAACGAACAGCTTCGTCAGACTCTGGAGAATGAAAATTTTTCAATAGATTTCTTGCTTGAACATTCTAAATCATTAGATGGCATTTGCCGCCTTAGTCAGCAAATTGCTTTACCTTCACTATTTCAGATTATCGGTGAACCTTTTGCATTTATAAAAGGTGAGGATAAGAAAATTGCTGGCTATATTAGAAGAGAAGATATTTTAGCAGAGATGTTTAAGCAGGAAAATAAAGGCCTAGATTTGCTGAAAATTATGCTGGCGTCGATTCCAATGGGCATATTCGTTTTGGATCGAGAGCGCCGGATTATTAATTGTAATGATTCCGGATTAAAAATGATTCGCTCTACTGTTGAAAACGTTTTAAATTTGCCCGGTGAGGCTATTTTTAATCGCGAAAAAATTGATCAAGTATTTACGAACGGCAAGACAATTCTCAACAATTTGGAATTTAACAATGGAAATGGTGTACTCGTAGATTACAGCCCGTTTTTTGGCTATGATGATGAGATTGACGGGGTTGTCATCATCGTACAGGACTTGCCAATGGTTGAAGAAATGGCGATGGAAATTGAGCATATCAAGGATTTAAATAAGGATTTAAATGCCATATTATCGAGTATTTACGATGAAATTCTAGTTGTTAATGCAAAAGGTGAGTTAATTCGATACAGTGAAAATATTATTCAGGAATTCTGGCATGTTGATTTAAAAGAGTTGCTTGGAAAAAATATACTAGAATTAGAGGACCAAGGATTATTTACACCTTCTGTTACGAGACTTGTCAGGGAAAAGGGTAAAAAAGTTTCCGTAGTACAGGAAACGAGAACAGGGAGAAAAATTCTTGCTGTCGGCAATCCGGTATTTGATGATAAGCACGAACTCGACCGAATTATTATTGCCTCGCGGGATATAACCGAAACATCTCGTTTAAAAACTGAATTGCATGAAATCAGAAAAATTTCCGAGCAATATAAGAAAGAACTGGATGATTTTAAGAGCAAAGATCGGTTCCTGAAAAAGATGATTTATTGCAGCCCAAAGATGGAAAAAATTATGAATCAGGTAAAGAAAATTGCTGATTTTTCATCTACCGTTTTGCTTCATGGTGAATCCGGTGTCGGAAAAGAAGTCATTGCCCAGGCCATTCATCAGTTGGGAAAACGTTCTGACAAACCGTTTCTAAAATTGAATTGCGGCGCGATTCCTGAAAATTTATTGGAAAGTGAATTATTTGGTTATGCAAAAGGAGCATTTACTGGCGCTGATAAAAACGGCAAGGATGGCTATTTTAAGCAGGCAGATGGGGGTATTCTCTTTCTTGATGAAATCGGAGAAATGCCAATGCACTTGCAGGTTAAACTTTTAAGAGTACTCCAGGAGCAAGAGGTAATTCCTGTAGGTAGTACCACATCGTTTAAGGTGGATGTCCAAATTATTGCAGCCACAAATAAAAAGTTGGAAAAAATGGTGGAGGAAGGACGATTCCGCGAAGATTTATTCTATCGTTTGAATGTTATTCCGATTAGCATACCTCCGTTAAGGGAACGGACAGAGGATATTTCGCTGCTGGCCTTTCATTTTCTTCAGCAGTTAAATGAAAAATATGAACGTAATTATCATTTAACTCCTGATGCCGTAAATGTACTAGAATTCTATCCATGGCCAGGTAATGTCAGGGAACTACAAAATATTATTGAAAGATTAGTAGTAACCGCCGATCATCAGGCTATTGATGCCGAGTTCGTCAGCCAATTTTTATCCTTGGGCTTTGAAAATAAAAAGATGAAGCCTGTGATTACACGGGTCATTCCGCTCCAGGAAGCCATTGAGCATGTTGAAGAACAATTGATCGTCATGGCTATGAATCAGTATAAAACGACCACTAAGGCTGCAAAAGCTTTAGGAATCAGTCAATCATCTGTTAGTAGGAAATATCAAAAAATACTAACGGAAAAAAATATAAAAATAGAAAATATGCCAATCTAACCTAGAGGCCGTTTCAGAATTCTATCATCTGAAATGGCCTTTTTCTAATATTTTGATAATTATGCAAATAATAATAATGTTATGCAAATTTGAATAAGAATTTTGTCGAAATAACAAGATCTATACGTCGACAACGTATTCCAGAGATATTTTAATTTTGGCACAGTTCTTGCATTAGTAATTAATAAGGGAAATCAGCCTGCTGATCTCTAGACGGAGGATGCAAGGCATTTCAAAAATAAGCATTTGGATTTATTCCAACAGCTAATTCAAAGGAGGAATTGATTAATGGTCGAAGTGAAAAATCAAGTGATCAACCTGAAGATGTATATTGATGGTGAGTGGCGCGATTCAGAAAATATGGAAACACGCCCAGTCATTAATCCTGCAAATGGTGAAGTAATCGCCTATGCACCTGAAGGAACCGTTGCAGATGCACGTGCAGCAATCTATGCAGCTCGGAAAGCCTTCGATGACGGTGTTTGGTCTGATCTGTCCGCACAGGAAAGAGCCTCCTATCTATTAAAAATTGCTGACAAAATAGATGAAAGAGCCGAAGAGTTAACACAGCTGGAAACACAAGATAATGGAAAGCCTTTAAGAGAAGCTGGATTTGACATGGCTGATGCCGCTTCCTGTTTCCGTTATTATGCAGGATTGATTAGAAATCCTGACGGCCAAACTTACCATGTTGCTGATCCAATGCAAGCAATGGTTGTTCGTGAACCAGTCGGCGTATGTGGTTTGATTGTTCCTTGGAACTACCCAATGTTAATGAGTGTTTGGAAAATCGCTCCTGCTCTTGCTGCCGGAAATACAATTGTCTATAAACCTTCAGAAGTAACACCGGTAACTCCTATGAAACTCTTTGAAATTTTTGAAGAGGTTGGGCTGCCAAAAGGTGTGGCGAACATGGTTATGGGCGCTGGTCCAGTTGTGGGACATGAAATTTCTGCACATCCAGAGGTAGATATGGTTTCCTTCACTGGCGGTACGAAAACAGGAAAGCAAATCATGAAAACTGCTGCGGATACCATGAAAAAGGTTTCTTTAGAATTAGGCGGCAAATCACCTAACATTATCTTCGCTGACGCTGATTTTGAAACCGCTGTCGATTATGCATTATTCGGTATCTTTGCCGGATCTGGTCAGGTTTGCTCCTCCGGTTCAAGAATCCTAGTAGAAGAAAGTATCTACGATCAATTTGTTGAGCGTTATGTGGAAAGAGCAAAACAAATCAAGGTAGGTCCAGGAAATGACCCTGAAACCGAAATGGGACCTCTAGTAAGCCAACAGCATATGGAAAAAGTTCTCTATTACATTGACCTTGGAAAGCAAGAAGGGGCTACTGTTGCATGCGGTGGTAATCGCATTACTACTAACGGATTTGATAAAGGGTTCTTCGTTGAACCAACTGTATTCGTTGATGTGAAGCAAGATATGAGAATTGTTCAAGAGGAAATCTTTGGACCGGTTGTCTGTATCCAAAAATTTAAGGATGAAGAAGAAGCTATTAAACTGGCAAATGATACAGTTTACGGCTTAGCCGGCGGAGTATTTTCAAATGATGGCGCCAAAGCCATGCGTGTGATTAAGAAGATTCGTTCAGGAATCACTTGGATCAATGCTTACCATCCAACTTATAATGAAGCACCATGGGGCGGATACAAGCAAAGTGGAATCGGGCGTAGCCTAGGAACATTCGGTCTTGATGAATTCCAAGAAATTAAACAAATCAATATTAACTTACAAGTTGAACCAATTGGTTGGTTTTCAAACTAATACAAACATAAGGGAGAAGATTACTATGAGTATCGATTTTACAAGTGAGACAAAGACAGAACAAAAGAAACAGGTAACTGAATATATTAATAAAGTATTAGGGTTAATTGAAAAGGAAGAAGTTACTGAGGAAGAAGCTGCCTGGATTACGAAGGAAACAGTTGATGGTTTCCGCGAGAACGTAAACCCTGGATTCCTTGCTTATCGTAAAACAGTTACAGAGGGTGGCCAATTTGCCGCAGTTGAATGGTCTGATAATGGAGCTTGCTTTAAAGATGTAAATGGTAAGGAATATATCGACTGTTTAGGCGGATTCGGAATTTACAACGTTGGACACCGTAATCCTAAAGTAGTAAAAGCAGTAACAGATCAGTTGAAGCGTCAAGCCCTTCATAGCCAGGACTTATTAGATCCACTTCGTGCTATGTTAGCAAAAATTTTAGGTGATATTACACCTGGAGATTTAAAATATGCATTCTTTACAAATAGTGGTACTGAGAGTGTTGAAGCAGCTCTTAAACTTGCAAAAATGTACGGTGAGAGAACAACGTTTATTTCTACTACTCGTGCATTCCATGGAAAAAGTCTTGGTTCATTATCCGGTACAGCAAAGGGCATGTTCCGTAAGCCATTCCTTCCATTAATTCCTGGTTTCCGTCACGTTCCATTTGGCGATATCGACATGATGAGCAAAACCTTTGAAGTATGTGCTTCAGTTGGTGAAGATGTTGCAGCTGTTATCATTGAACCAATCCAAGGTGAAGGCGGTATCATTCTTCCTCCAGACGGTTACTTAAAGCAAGTTCGTGAGCTTTGTGACCAATATGGCGCATTATTGATTTTTGACGAAGTACAAACTGGTATGGGCCGTACTGGTAAAATGTTTGCTGCTGAATTATATGATGTTGTTCCTGATATCATCTGTTTGGCAAAAGCGTTTGGCGGCGGGGTAATGCCTGCTGGTGCCATTGTTGCTCGTGAGGAAGTATTCAAGAGCTGGTTCGAAAATCCGTTCATGCATACAACCACTTTCGGTGGTAACCCACTAGCTTGTGCGGCTGCTATCGCAACAATTGGTGTTTTAATAGAAGAAAACCTTCCAGAAAGAGCTGCTGTTGTCGGTGAGTACTTCTTAAATGAATTGAAAAAGGCTTCTGAAGGTCACGAAGATCTAGTTCAAGAAATCCGTGGTCAAGGCTTGATGATCGGTATCGAATTCCATAAAGATGAAATCGGCTATGATGTTTCCAAAGGTATGTTCGATCATGGCGTTCTTGTTGCAGGTACATTAATCAATTCAAAAACCATTCGTATTGAGCCAGCTTTAACCATCAGCTATGAAGAAGTTGATAAAGTAGTAAGCATCTTTAAAGAAGTTTTAAATAACATTAAAGCCTAATCCTTATCTGAAAAAG
This sequence comes from Bacillus sp. JJ1764, assembly GCF_036962145.1. Taxonomy (NCBI): domain Bacteria; kingdom Bacillati; phylum Bacillota; class Bacilli; order Caryophanales; family Bacillaceae; genus Bacillus; species Bacillus sp. JJ1764. Next base: position 34,312 of record NZ_JBALNY010000009.1, read on the forward strand.
CAATCGGCAATTTTTTGTCGGTTGCTTCTCATCTAAATTTTGTAATTACACGAAGAGAGGGAGCATGAAAGTGGAGAAGAAATTTGTTAAGCTTCAAACTGAAATACCTGGTCCTAAGTCAAAGGAAATTTTAGAACGAAGAAATAAGTATGTACCTAAATCAATCAGCAATAACTGTCAATCTTTTATAAAGAAAGCACAAGGGGCCCTTGTTGAAGACGTTGACGGTAATATCTATATTGATTTTGCTGGTGCTATTGGAACACTAAACGTTGGGCATTCCCATCCAAAGGTGGTAAAGGCTATTCAAGAACAAGCCAATGATTTTATCCATCCTGGTTTCAATGTGATGATGTATGATTCGTATATTACACTTGCTGAAAGACTTGCCAAGCTCGCTCCTGGCGATCATGATAAGCAGGTTGCTTTTTTTAACAGTGGAGCTGAGGCTGTTGAAAATGCAGTTAAATTTGCTAAAAAGTATACGAACCGTCAAGGGGTCATATCATTTACAAGAGGCTTCCATGGCAGAACGTTAATGACTATGACGATGACCAGTAAGGTAAAACCATACAAATTTGAATTTGGACCATTTGCTCCAGAGGTTTATAAAGCGCCATACCCTTATACTTACCGCCGTCCGGATGGATTGACTGAACAGCAATATAGCGACATGATCATTGAACAATTGGAAACATTCTTCCTTGCCGAAGTTGCACCTGAAACAATTGCAGCCATTGTAATGGAGCCGGTGCAAGGTGAGGGAGGCTTTATCGTGCCTGATATCGCCTTTGTTCAAAAGGTAAGAGAGATTTGTACAAAACATGGCATCGTATTTGTTGCAGATGAGATTCAAACTGGTTTCGCACGTACAGGCAAAAACTTCGCAATCGAACATTTTGGTGTTGTACCGGACTTAATGACGATTTCCAAATCAATGGGTGCTGGTGTACCGATTAGTGGTGTCATTGGCCGCACTGAAATTATGGATGCAGCAAATGTTGGAGAAATTGGCGGAACTTATTCTGGAAGTCCATTAGGCTGCCGTGCTGCACTTGCTGTACTGGATATAATCGAGAGTGAAAACCTTAATGAGCGTGCTGAAAAGATTGGAGCAAGATCTATTGAAAAAATGCAGCTGTTAGCAGAGCGCTTTGAGGCAATCGGAGATGTACGCGGTCTTGGTGCGATGGTTGCCATGGAACTTGTTAAGGATCGTCAGTCAAAAACTCCTGATAAAGAAGCCGTTTCAAAAATTGTTAAAGCGGCCGGGGAGCGCGGACTGATGTTACTAAGTGCGGGGTTATACGGTAACGTTATTCGTTTGCTCATGCCATTAACCATCACAGACGAACAGTTAGAGGAAGGGTTACACATTTTAGAGGAAGCCTTTGAAGCTGTATTTTTGAATGATTCTGCAGTAGCGTCAGGGAGGTAGGGGCATGGATTCAGTAAAGCAAAAATATCAAATCTATCCAATGTATCTTGATGGAAAATGGGTTGGCAACGATTATGAAGTTTTTACCGAAGTTACTAATCCTGCGACACAGGAAGTATTAGGGGCAGTTCCAACCGGTGGTGCTTATGAAGCGGAAAAAGCTGTCGATGCTGCCCATGAAGCCTTTAAAACTTGGTCGAAAAAGACGGCAGGCGAGCGTTTCGATATCCTAATGAAATGGTATCATTTGATTGATGAGCATAAGCTTGAAATTGCCAAAATCATGACAATGGAACAAGGTAAACCGTTAAAAGAAGCACTTGGAGAAGTAATTTATGCCAACAGCTTTATTTCCTGGTTCGCTGAAGAAGGGAAACGTGTATACGGTGAAACTGTCCCAGCATCTGTCCCAAATAAAAGGATTTTAATAAGAAAAGAGCCTGTGGGGGTAGTAGCGGCGATTACTCCTTGGAATTTCCCAGCGGCTATGATTACACGCAAGGTTGGTCCGGCATTAGCTGCAGGCTGTACTTGTGTTGTAAAACCAGCGAATCAAACACCATTAACTGCTTTAAAAATGGCTGAGTTGGCCCATGAAGCAGGATTACCAGCTGGTGTTCTTAACGTCATCACAGGAAGATCATCAGAGATCGGTGATACTTGGTTAAAGGATCCGCGCGTAACAAAAATTACGTTTACAGGATCAACAGAAGTAGGTAAAACGCTAATGCGTGGAGCGGCTGAAACGGTGAAGAAAGTGTCGCTTGAGCTTGGCGGTAATGCTCCATTTATAGTTATGGATGATGCTAATTTAGAAAAAGCTGCGGCCGGTCTGGTTCAATCAAAATTCCGTAATGCGGGACAAACATGTATTTGTACGAATCGTATTTATGTCCAAGAGGGAGTAAAGGATGAGTTCGTAAAACTGTTCCAAGCCGAATTGGAAAAAATGAAGGTCGGAAATGGCTTGGAAGAAGGAACTGATATCGGTCCATTAATCGATCAATCAGCCAAGTCAAAGGTTGAAGCTCTTTTAAAGGATGCGCTTGAAAAAGGTGGTAAAGTGGCCTATTCGGGACTAGCACCTGCTCATGACAATGGCTATTTCCATGCTCCAACAATTTTAACGGACATTAATGATGACATGGAGTGTATGAGGGACGAAATCTTCGGTCCACTTGCTCCAATTGCAACGTTTAAAACAGAGGAAGAAGTAATCGAACGTGCTAATAATTCCCAGTTTGGCTTAGCTGCTTATGTCTATACGGAAAACCTAAGCAGATCATTTAGAATCACTGAACAGCTGGAATATGGAATCGTTGGTTTGAATGATGCTCTTCCATCCGTTGCACAAGCACCGTTCGGCGGATATAAAGAGAGTGGTTTAGGACGCGAAGGCGGACACGGAATTGAAGAGTTTTTAGAGGTAAAATATATTTCGATCGGATTAGATATTTAAATAGGAAGAAAGCCGTGCAAAAAGGGGTCCTGCACGGCTTCTTTGATTGCTTTTTTGAAACATTCAGGTATCGATAGAAGCATGATCCTCCGGTTCTATATCAATGAGCTTCCAAGACATCTTCCTTATTATTAAAGCCCATGTCACGACTTAAATATAAATATCCATGCGTTAACATAACTTTTTTGCACAAGCTTTTTCTGGTCTTCATTTTCAGGTGGGAGGGCCTTTTTGCCATGTGATAAAACACCCTGTTTAAAATGTCAAACGAATTGAACGATTTTCTTTTATTAAAGGTGTTTGCTGTGGTACGATAACGTGTAAAAGTATACATTGAAAAGGAGGAGTAGAAATTGTTTAAAACAATTTTATTTGACGTAGACGGGGTGCTCCTAAGTGAAGAACGGTACTTCGATGCCTCCGCTCTCACTGTTTGGGAAATGCTCACTAGCCGCAATTACCTAGCTCTTGCCCCTAAAAACTTTAAAACCACCTACAACGAGGACGAAATTCTAAACATTCGAAACCAAGTATTTGTTAACGACAAGGTCCTTAAACTCATGAAATCCCGTGGCCTTAACGCCAACTGGGACATGATTTACCTATCTTTCACTCATCAACTCATCCACCTGCTATCCCAAATCAAGGATAAGGAAATGGAAAAAGTAGCGAGATGGTGCCAGGTACCGATCAATCGTGAAGTATTATTAGAAATGGGTCATGTACTTAGCCATTATCAGGTTGAGCTGGATTTTGAGTTATTTTTAACGGAATTTGGACGTACAAATGCTGTAAAGCAGGAACTGCTAAACTATTTAAATGAATTGGCTGGGGAGAAGCTTGGAGTAAAGACAACCAGCTTTGAAAAAGGTGATCTTTGGTTTGTATGTGAGCATGTGTCACAGGAATGGTATGTTGGGGATGATAATATCGTCGCTTCAACAGGGAAACCTTCAGTGCAAACTGGGAAGGCAGGGTTTCTCGCCAATGAGACCACCCTTGCACCTAAGCAGGATATTGCCGGGCTGTTTGAATTCCTGATTGCTTCAGGATTTCAAATTGGGATCGGCACAGGAAGACCTGAATTGGAAACAATTGAGCCATTCAAACACTTAAAATGGCTGCCATACTTTGACCAAAATAGAATTGTAACGGCAGATGATGTCTTAAAAGCAGAACAAGCAATTCCTAAATGTAGCTCTCTATCCAAGCCACATCCGTTCACTTATATTATGGGGCTTAAAGAAAAGAAAGCAACGGTTAAAGAGTGTCTGGAAACTAAGCTCCCGATTGACAATGGTTATTCTGTTTTAATTGTCGGCGATTCATTAGCAGACCTTTTAGCTGCACGACAGTTGGGCAGTAAATTTGCTGCAGTATTAACTGGTCTCTCCGGACAAGATGCCAGAAGTGAATTTGAGGAGCACGGTGCAGATTATATATTAGATTCAGTGGTAGATTTGCGTGGTCTCTTGGAGACTATGTAATTTAAATAAGCAGGAGAAGGGTCGCCAATGAGGG
>NZ_JBALNY010000088.1:0-407 GCF_036962145.1 Bacillus sp. JJ1764
TCCACACCCATACACCCCGCCCCCAAAAAAAGGAACGCCCAACCAAGGCGTCCCCCAATCTGATTCTATTAAATTACCTGCTTTCCACCTTCTGCGGCTCAACACGATCTGCATCAAAAGAGTCCACGTTGCTCAACTCCAGTAAGCGTGCTTCATCTAAACCTTCAATCATCGTTAGGTCAGTGATTACATCCGCATTCAAGGTTTTATCTAGCGTCAATACCATGATCGCTTCTCCGCCAACCTCTGTTCGACCAACCTGCATTGTTCCGATATTAATCAGGTAATTGCCTAATAATGATCCGACTTTACCGATCATACCCGGAACGTCCTGGTGCTTAATATATAGCAAATGCTTCTCAGGCTTCACGTCAATGCGGTATTGATTGATTTTTACAATCCTCGCG
>NZ_JBALNY010000088.1:440-24150 GCF_036962145.1 Bacillus sp. JJ1764
CGTAGCCATTTAATACGGTAGCACCGATCTTTGCCGTCTCTTCCTTATGTGTTACAACTAGCTCGATATAGTTAGCAAAGCCCTTATTGCTAGGATTTTTCGCGACATTGTACGTTACACCTTGCTCTTTCAATAAGTGCAATACGTTAATTAAATTAACAGAATCACTTAAATGATAGGAAAGAATGCCACGCAAAATGGTGCGAGTTAATAGTTTCGTATCTTCATCCACTAAGTCGCCAAAGTAATTGACTTCAATTTTCGTTGGCGCTTTTTTCCTTAATAATTGCACAGCTAATTGTCCAATTTGATCGCCTAGCAGCAAATATGGCTGCAGTTTTGCCTGTGCCTCACCGGACATTTGTGGCATGTTGACTGCATTTTGAATGGATTGTGTCTCAAAGATTTCAATGATTTCTGCGCTTACTTCCTGAGCAACCTTTTCTTGTGCCTCAACAGTGGAAGCACCAAGGTGTGGAGTGACGATAATATTTGGATTTTGCAATAATTCTGGATCCGCTACTGGTTCTTTTTCAAAAACATCAAGGGCGGCCCCGGCGACATGGCCGGATTGAATGGCACGTACCAGTGCTTTTTCATCAATAATTCCACCACGGGCACAGTTGACAAAACGTACGCCTTTTTTAGTACGGCTTAAAAATTCATCATTAATAATGCCGCGAGTGTCATTCGTTAATGGTGTGTGAATCGTGATAAAATCAGCTTCCTCCGCAATCAAATCTAGGCTTGCTTTCGTAATGCCCAGTTTTTTGGCACGGTCTTCAGTCAAATATGGGTCAAATCCCAAAATATGCATGCCAAAGCCTTTAGCACGTTTGGCGACTTCAGTACCGATTTTTCCCATCCCTACAACACCAAGTGTCTTTTTATATAATTCTACACCCTTAAAGGAATTGCGGTCCCATTCTCCAGAAGTAGTTTTTAAGTGGGCTTGTGGAATTTTTCGTGCTAGTGAAAGCATCATCGCCAAAGTGTGCTCGGTTGCTGCTATCGTATTGGCGCCAGGTGCGTTAATAACAATAATCCCTTTGCGAGTAGCGGCGTTAACGTCAATATTATCAACACCAACACCTGCGCGAGCGATCACCCGAAGGTTCCCTGCTGATTCTAAAAGTTCCTCGGTAACCTTTGTTTGACTTCTCACAATCAGAGCGTCATATTCACCGATAATGGTTTTTAGTTCCTCGACTGGCAGAGTTGGCTGCCTTTCCACTATAAAATTGGGATGGTCCATTAAACTTTGTAAACCTGTGCTGCTAATTCCGTCCGTTACTAATACCTTATACATGATTAATCTTTCCTCCTTTGTTATTTTCACTTTTTAAAAATGTAAGTGACATTTGCATCCATCCTTTCTATTTTTCGCCTTGAAGATTATGAGAAAAGTAATGTATAAAAACAAAACGTCCCCCATAACAGACTAATAGTCATGTTATGAGGGACGTGGATTAACGTGGTGCCACCCTCTTTTGCTGCATAAAGATACCTGCAGCCTCAGTTACATAACGGTTTTACCCGGGCATGCCTACTTCAAGCGTTTCAGCTGCCAGTTCAGAAGGGCTGGCTTGATAAGACCTGGCACCGGTTCGCAGCGACCACCGGCTCTCTGAGGCCATTCCTTATTGCCGTCTTCATCATTACTGTTTATCATATATAGAATAACGCGAATAAATTGAAATTTCAAAAATCACATTAAATATAGGCACTATTCTACATGGAAAACTTCAAGATTGTAAAGAGATAAAGTAAAAAAAATTTTCGAAAAATTTTTAAAAAAATAGGAATCTTGATTTAACTAGGTAGTAAGCGATTACAATATAAAACAATGAAAACATATCTATTGTAAAAAAATGAATAGAATCATATAATGTCTACAACAGAAATACATTTGTTCACTGCAGGTAGACAGAGCGGAGGGGTAACAGGTGAAGGCCATATCGATTGGGTTGTTAGGATTAGGCACGGTTGGTTCGGGTGTAGTTCAAATTATAAAAAATCACCAGGACAAACTCATGCATCAAGTCGGTTGTCCGGTTGTCATAAAAAAAATTCTTGTTCAAGATGTACAAAAGCCCAGACCGGTGGAAATCGATCCTGGACTTTTGACAAATAATGCTGATGAGATTCTATTTGATAAAGAAATCAATGTCGTCATCGAGGTAATGGGCGGCGTGCAGGATACGAAAGATTATTTAATTACGGCATTGCGTCAAGGGAAACACGTGGTAACAGCCAATAAGGATTTGATGGCATTACATGGCTCAGAGCTGTTGACAGTTGCTTCCGAGCATGGCTGCGATTTATTCTATGAGGCGAGTGTGGCGGGCGGAATTCCAATTTTAAGAGGTTTAGTCGATGGTCTGGCTTCTGACCGAGTTACGCAGATGATGGGGATTGTAAATGGTACAACCAACTTCATTTTAACGAAAATGAGTAATGATGGGTGCTCCTATGAAGAAGTTCTGAAGGAAGCACAGCAGCTTGGCTTCGCCGAAGCCGATCCAACATCTGATGTCGAAGGATTAGATGCTGCACGGAAAATGACGATTTTAGCTACCTTGGGTTTTTCCATGCACATTGATTTAGAAGATGTAAAGGTACAAGGAATATCAAAGGTCACGGATGAAGATATCCGTTATGGAAAACAATTAGGTTATACGCTGAAGTTGATTGGTTATGCCCACCGGGAAGGGGAAAAGGTGGAAGTCAGTGTTGCCCCTACATTCCTTTCAGATAACCATCCATTAGCCTCTGTACGAAATGAGTATAATGCTGTTTATGTGTATGGGGAAGCAGTGGGAGAAACGATGTTCTATGGACCTGGGGCAGGAAGTCTGCCAACCGCAACAGCCATTGTCTCGGACTTGGTTGCTGTCATAAAAAACCTAAGACTAGGTGTGAATGGAAAAAGTGCAGTAACTCCGCAGTATCCTAAACAATTAAAGGATGACTGTGAAAAGTATTCCAAGTATTTCCTTCGCATCCATGTTCAGGATGAGGTTGGGGTATTTGCAGATATTACATCCATTTTTGCAAAACATGGCGTCAGCTTTGAAAAAATTCTACAATTGCCAATTAAGAAACATGAAACATCTGAAATTGTGTTAGTGACCCATCATGCTTCACTAACTAATTATGATCAAATTCTACAAGAATTAAATGATTTAACTGCAGTAAAAGAAATAAAAAGTGCATATAGAGTGGTGAGGAAATCATTATGAGATGGCAAGGATTATTAGAAGCGTATAAAGAATATTTACCAATTAGTGAAGCAACTCCAAAGTTAACATTAAACGAAGGGAATACTCCGTTAATTAAACTCGAACGCCTTTCTGAAGAATGGGGAGTGGAGCTTTATGTAAAAACGGAAGGAACGAATCCAACCGGGTCTTTTAAAGACAGAGGAATGGTCATGGCTGTAGCCAAGGCCTTGGAAGAGGGAAGCAAGACGATTATTTGTGCTTCCACTGGAAACACGTCAGCTGCAGCGGCAGCCTATGCTGCACGTGCCGGTATTAATTGTATTATCGTCATCCCTGAAGGAAAAATTGCTATGGGGAAACTAGCTCAAGCGATGATGTACGGGGCTGAAATTATCTCTATCGAGGGCAATTTTGATCAGGCATTGCAAATGGTTCGGAACATCAGTGAAACGGAGCCTATTACCCTTGTTAACTCGGTTAACCCGTATCGTCTTGAAGGGCAAAAAACAGCCGCATTTGAAGTTTGCGACCAATTGGGTTTTGCCCCTGATATTTTAGCAATCCCAGTAGGAAATGCCGGTAATATCAGTGCCTATTGGAAAGGTTTTAAAGAATTTGCCGAGAAAAAAGGTACAGGCTTGCCTCGCATGTTTGGATTTGAAGCAGCGGGTGCAGCTGCTCTTGTCCATAACAGGGTATTTGAAAATCCAGAAACGATTGCTACTGCAATTCGAATCGGAAATCCTGCAAGTTGGGATTTGGCAGTTGCCGCTGTCCAAGAATCGGATGGTCAGTTTGATGAAGTAACAGACGAAGAAATTTTGGCAGCTTACAAAAAGCTTGCATCATCAGAGGGTGTATTTGCTGAACCGGCATCATGTGCTTCTATTGCAGGGGTTTATAAAAGTATTCAGTCTGGAAAAATTGCCAAAGGATCGAAAATTGTAGCGGTTCTTACCGGTAATGGTCTTAAGGATCCGGATACAGCTATAAACAATAGCCTTGTTAAACCAACTCAATTGGCAAATGATGAACAGGCAGTGAAGGACCATATTCAAGGGGTTGTCCTTCATGCCACAAAATAATCGGTTCATCATCAAGGTGCCGGCCAGTACGGCCAATTTGGGCCCTGGATTTGATTCCATTGGAATGGCCTTAAACTTATATTTAACCTTAGAGGTTGAAAAAAGCGATCACTGGTTCTTCACCTCTGATTCAAATGAGTTAAAGGATCTACCAACTGATGAGCAACATTTTATCGCACAGGTAGCCATTCAAATTGCTAAGAAGTTCGGGAAAGTCTTAGCACCATGTAAGGTTAAAATGGAAAGTGAAATTCCGTTGGCTAGGGGTCTGGGTTCGAGCGCATCTGCTATAGTAGCCGGGATTGAGCTAGCTGATTTAATTGGAGAGCTGGGGTTAACCAAGCAGGATAAGCTACTGTTAGCTACGGAAATGGAAGGACATCCAGATAATGTTGGGGCTTCAGTATTTGGCGGACTAGTTATTGGCTGCTATGTGCAAAATGAAGTAGATATGCTGTCATTCACCAATCTTCCGATAGAAATTGCTGTGGTCATTCCAAAGGAAACGTTATTGACCAAGGATTCACGAGGTGTGCTACCTGAGACATTCTCGCGTAAAGATGCCATCCAAGCATCTTCAACAGCAAACCTCCTAGTCGCCGCTTTGTTAAAGGGAGACTGGGAGTTGGCAGGAAAGATGATGCAACAGGATTCGTTCCACCAACCCTATCGTAAGCCGCTGATTCCTTTCTATGAAGACATAGAATTTACTGCTAAATCAAAAGGAGCTTTTGGGGTAGCATTAAGCGGTGCTGGGCCGACCATGATTAGTTTCATTGAAAAAGGTAGCGGAAAACGTTTGGTAGATGGATTACAAACCCATTATCCCGAAATGACAGTGAAGCTTTTGCAAATTGATTACGAAGGTAGTCGGGTTGTTGAGGCAGAAAAATTTGTAAAATAGAAATGGGGCAGCTTGCATAGCTGCCCTTTCCTTTACCCTTTAATCCCATGAAGCCACTCCTTATAACATTCCTCACAAAGGGTTTCATCTCTTTCCTGATTTGCAGAAATAAAGGAAACATGATGAAACTTTGTATCCTCAATTTCATCTGAACAATAAAAGCAAGTTTCAATCATTAAAATCCTCCTTGTAAAATTAATTAATTTAGTTTTTTCAGGAATTACTGTATTTATAACTGGAGAATTTTTGTTCGAGTAGGGGTATTGTATGATTAGAGACATCGGAAAGGGAGCGAACCAAAATGAATATTTTAAATAAAGTAATCGTTGTAACCGGTGCAGCAAATGGCATTGGAAAAGGTGTTGCCCAAGCTTATGCTGAACAAGGAGGCAAAGTGGTTCTTGCTGATATGGATGCCGAGGCCGGACAAAATCTGGTGCAAAGCATCAAAGAACAGGGGGGAGAGGCCATTTTTATCAAAACAGACGTCAGATCTGAGACAGATATTATCACCCTTTTTGCTACAGCAAAACATACATACGGAACGGTAGATACACTAATTAATAATGCGGGTAAAAGTGAGTTCACTCCTTTTTATGAGTTAACCATCGAGCAATGGGACGATGTGATCAACACCAATTTACGAAGTGTATTTCTTTGTTCAAGAGAAGCGGCCAAAATTATGCGCGATCATGCTCAAGGCGGCTCAATCGTAAATATTGCTTCCACAAGGGCCCTGATGTCAGAGCCAAATTCCGAAAGCTATGCTGCTTCAAAAGGAGGAATTGTTGCGATCACCCATGCGCTCGCTGCTTCTTTAAGCGATGACAGGATTACGGTAAATGCAATATCTCCAGGGTGGATTCATACAGGGGATTACGAAAAACTAACTCCAATTGATCATGAACAACATTTATCCAAACGGGTCGGGCGACCAAGTGATATTGCCAGAGCATGCCTCTATCTGACCGCAAAGGAAAATGACTTTGTAACAGGTATTAACCTCATCGTTGATGGGGGCATGACGCGGAAGATGATGTATGAGGAATAGAACACTGGGATATTTCTCGGACAAGGAGCCAAATGTGTGGTAAAATAATGTAAAAATTGCGAAAATTTATTTTAGGAGGCCAGATTCAATGAAGCTTCCGATCATTCAGACAAAGCTCCGTATCCCAACTGTCAAAGATGATTTAATTCGAAGGGCAAAGCTTACGCAAAAATTAAAGGGCATTTCTAAATATCCTTTAACGATTATTCATTGTGCTGCAGGCTATGGAAAAAGTACAGCTCTTGCCTTGTTTATTAAGGATGAAGGCATGGACTGCAGCTGGTATTCGATTTCATCATTGGATGATGATATTCTGCCGTTCCTCTCTCATATGATCCATTCGATTCGAAGGATGGCCCCTGATTTTGGTACAGAGCTATTGAACTATATTGAAACAATGGACCGCTTTATTCGCAATGAAGAGATAAGTCTATTATCTTCCTTGTTTATTAACGAAGTCCTTGAAACTAACCATGAAATTACTTTGATATTGGATGATTTTCATCAAATTGAACAGTCCTATACGATCAATGCCTGGATGGAGAATGTATTGGAGCATATGCCTGACAATTTACATCTTGTTATATCTAGCAGGAGCCGCCCAGTTTGGAAGTTGCTGACTAAAATGAAGGTTACGAGTCGACTTTTAGAGATCTCAAGAGAGGATTTAATCCTAAACATCGAGGAAATGGAATTATTGTTAACCGATCTTTACGGATTAGAACTGGCCCCCAATCAATTACAAATGATTTATAAAATGTCAGAAGGTTGGGTTATTGCCTTGTGTATGATTGCCCAGCAGCTTCCCCTAAAAAATGACATTTCTGATTTGTTTGAGCATTCATCCCAATCCCTACAAGACTTTTTTCAATACTTAGTTATGGAAGTGTTTTCAAAACAACCGCCCATCATTCAGCAATTCTTGGAACAAACTGCCATTTTTGAAGAAATAGAGGAGAAACTGTGTGCCGAAGTGACCGGAATACAGGCAGCAGGCGGCATGCTTGAGCAATTAAAGGATCGGAATTTATTTATTCAAAAAATAGGCCCCAACCACTACCGTTACCATGCCTTATTTAAAGAATTTTTAGAAGATAGTTTCCAAAAAAATCATCCTGGCCAATATGCTGTATTTCATGAAAAATGTGCTCGGTATTATGAAAAAGAAGAGTTATGGGAAAAGGCGCTATATCATTATAAAAAAATTAAGCATGTAAGGGCGATGGCTGCTATTTTACAAGGAAAAGGTTTTGGTATGCTAGGTGGCGGGATGCTTGAAAGTCTAATGGATTTATTGAAGATGATTCCTGATGCGGAGATGGAGAGATATTATGTACTCTGGTTATTAACGGCAGAGGTTTATCGCTATCGTTCCCAATATCATGAAGCAGAAATGTGCTACGATAAAGCATTCTCAGGGGCTCAAAAGAGGCAGGACCATTTGGGAATGAGTAAAGCGCTAGAAGGAAAAGCAATGATCTATTTAGATACAATCCAGCCGTTTCATGCTGAAAAGCTTTTATATGAGGCCATTCAATATCGTGAAAGATGCTCGTGTTTGATAGAAGAGAACGGTAAGTTGTATGAGTTATTATCTGAAAACCTTCTTAATTCCGGTAAGGCAAAAAAAGCAGAAAAGTGGCTGGAGAAGGCAAAAAAATTAAATATCTCCAGTTTTGATAGTAATTTGGAAGCAAGGCTATATTTAAGGACGGGGCGCTTTGAAAAAGCAAAGAATCTGCTTTATTTGAAAAAGGAAGAAATAAAAATGGGTGAGCTGATGTCTTTGCCACAAGCTCATCGGGAGACGGATTTATTATTAGCGTTAATTGAAGCTTTTACGGGGGAAGGGGAAAATGCAAAAAAGCTTGCACAGGCAGGAATTCAGCAAGGGAATAGTTTGAAGGCCCCTTTTGTAGAGGCATGCGGTTGGATTCGGATGGGGCATGCCGTTCAAATATTAAATAAATATGAGATTGAATTAGCGGAAAAATGTTATCAAACAGCTTTGGAAATTATGGAGGAGCTTCACATTGACCGTGGGAAAGCAGAACCGTTAATGGGGCTGTGTATCCTATATGGCAAAAAGGGTGAATTTGGACGGGCCATGGTGGCAGGTAGAAAGGCCTTGCAGGAAACGGAAAAGGCTCATGATGTTTGGCTTTCTGCCCTGATCATTCTTTGTATGGGAATCGCTTGTGTTTATAATGAACGCTATGCAAAAGCACTTGTTTTTTTAGAGCAAGCAGACGAGTTATTTGAAAAATGTGAGGATTCCTATGGACAGATGCTGACGAAGTTTTGGCGATCATACCTCTATTTTCTTGAGAAAAAGCAAGATTTATTTAAGGAAGCCATTCAACCTTTTTTAAGTTTGGTTCAATTACATGAGTATGATTTCTTTTTCCATAAACGCTCCGTATTCAGCCCAAACGATTTACAAGTGTTTGCTCCACTTCTCTTGGAATCGCTTAAACTAGGTATTCAGAACAATTTTGCGGCAAAAACACTTGAAGAGATGGGAATCACAACGTTAGATTCGCATCCTGGCTACTCCATTCGCGTTCAGACCCTGGGCCAATTCAAAATCTGGATTGGCGATAAAGAAATTGACGATAAGGACTGGCAGCGTGAAAAGGCAAAGGAAATTTTTCAATTATTGGTGACGAAGTATGAGCCTTTAGCCAAAGAACAGATCCTAGGGATTCTGTGGCCAAATCAAGATAAAAAAAGTGCTGATCGGGATTTTAAAGTAGCATTAAACAGTCTCCATCATGTATTGGAGCCTGGACGAAAGGCGAGAACCGATCCCTTTTTCATTATCCGAAATGGCGGTTTTTATGGCATGAATCCACTGGCAGTCGTTGAATTGGATATGGTCAAGTTCCAGGAATGGCTTCAAATAGGTCTTAATGAATTGGATCATGATAAGGCCATCGAGTACCTAGAGAAGGGTTTGCGCTTATATTATGGGGATTATTTGCCAGATCGGCGATATGATGATTGGTGCATTGGGAAACGCGAAAGCTTGTTGGTCTATTTTTTACGCGGGGCTGAAAAAATGGCACAAATTATGGTTCGCAGGGAGAATTATGATAAGTCCATTTATTGGTGTGAGCAAATTTTAGCAAGGGATCAAACATGGGAGGAAGCCTACCGATTAATGATGTATTGTTATTATCGGAAAAATAATCGGCCGCAAGCCATGAAATGGTACCAAAAGTGTTTAGAGGTTTTAGAAGAGGAACTAGGTGTGACTCCACTAGAGCCAACAATGCATATGTACGAAATGATTATTGATTCGGAACAACTTCAATATTCTCCGAAGCAGCCTTAGATTAAGGGCTGTTTTTTTTGTAACTTTTTTGCAACTGCTCTTATTTATTCTGAATTCAAGCATGACCAAAGACTACAAAAAGTTAAGGGGGAAGAAATGTGAGGAGAAAGTGGGCATTATTAGGTTTCCTTATTTTTACGTTGCTTTTTGCAAGCGCATGCAGCTCTGATAAATCTTCAACAGAGTCAGGGGGCAAAGCAGGAAAAAAAGATCCAGTTAAAATTGGAGTTCTTGCTTCTAAAACAGGAGCTTTAGAGTCTTACGGAAAGCAAACATTAAGAGGATTTGAACTAGGGCTTGAGTATGCGACAGATGGAAAGATGGAAGTAGCCGGAAGAAAGATCGAGTTTATCGTAGAAGATACTGAAACAAAGCCGGAAGTTGCTGTGCAAAAGGCAACCAAACTACTAGAAGAAGATAATGTGGATTTCCTAGTAGGATCGTCAAGCTCTGCGGATACATTGGCTGTCTTGCCGCTCGCTGAGGAATATCAAAAAATTATGGTGGTAGAACCAGCCGCTGCTGATAGTATTACAGGCTCAGAGTTTAATAAGTATATGTTCCATTCAGCACGTAATTCATCTCAAGATGCCATGGCCGGAGCGGCCGCCATTGCGAAAAAAGGTGTAAAGATTGCAACACTTGCTCCTGATTATTCTTTTGGTCGTGATGGAGTAGCTGCCTTTAAAGAAGCTGCCAAAAAGCTGGGGGCACAAATTGTCAAAGAAGAATATGCGGATCCGACCGCAACAGATTTCACGTCCAATATCCAAAAAATTATTGATGCCAAGCCGGATTACCTATTCGTGGTTTGGGCTGGAGCTAACTCTCCATGGAAGCAAATTGGCGATATGAAGGTTCAGGAAAAAGGAATCAAAATTTCAACGGGAGCACCGGATATTGCTGCACTATCAACCATGGAACCACTTGTTGGGATGGAAGGGTTCACTGTGTATTATCACGATCTGCCTAAAAATAAAATCAATGACTGGCTTGTAGAGCAACATAAGAAAAAATATAACGGTGAGGTTCCGGATTTATTTACTCCAGGTGGAATGAGCGCCGCGATTTCAATTGTAGAAGCATTAAAGAAAACAAATGGAGACACAGATGCAGATAAACTTATTGAGACGATGGAAGGGATGAGTTTTGATACGCCGAAAGGAAAAATGACCTATCGTCCGGAGGATCATCAGGCATTACAACCCTTATACGCGATTAAACTCGAGAAAAAAGAGGGCGTTTCTTATCCAGTGCCTGTATTGATTAGGGAATTAACTCCGGAGGAAACGGCACCTCCGATTCGCAATAAAAAGTAATAATGGTGAAGGGGTTACTTGGTACGCTATGGCTAGCCCCTTCCTTATTTTTAAACACAAGGTGGTGAACGAATGGCAACATTAATTGAAACTAATGATCTGTCGATTACTTTTGGCGGTCATACAGCAGTAGATTCTGTTAATATTACTGTTCCTGAAAAGCATTTTAAGTCGATCATAGGTCCGAATGGGGCAGGTAAAACAACATTCTTTAATCTTTTGAGTGGTCAATTACAGCCGACAAAGGGAAAGATTTTTTATAGAGGAAAGGACATTACCGCTTTTTCACCAACCAAACGAACGAGAGCCGGGATTGGCCGCTCCTTTCAAATCACCAATGTTTTTCCAAATTTAACCGTGCTTGAGAATGTGAGATTAGCCGTTCAATCACGAGCAGGAGTCCGTTATCAGATGCTATTCCATTATAAAAAATATCGGGATTTTGAAAAAAAAGCACTAGAATGGCTCCGCCTTGTGCTTTTGGAGGAAAAAAAAGATTCTCTTGCCAGTAATCTGGCCCACGGGGAAAAACGAAAACTCGAAATGGCGATGCTTTTGGCATTGGAGACAGAGGTTCTATTATTAGATGAGCCAACCGCTGGCATGTCCCTTGAGGAAGTACCAGCGATTCTAAAAGTAATTAAGCGGATCAAGAACCAAGGGAATCGGACCATAATCTTAATTGAGCACAAAATGGATATGATATTGGATCTATCGGATTCGGTCATGGTGTTATTTAATGGAAGGTTATTAGCGGATGGAACACCGGAGGAGATCATGAAGAATGAAACCGTCCAGTCTGCTTATTTAGGAGGGCATTATGAGTAGCCTATTGAAGCTTAACGAGATCGAGACTCATATTGGACAATACCATATTCTTCAAGGGGTATCCTTCGAAGTAAAACAGGGCGAAGTAACGGTTTTGCTTGGAAGAAATGGTGCGGGAAAAACAACTACATTAAGAACGATTATGGGCTTAAATCCAGCTTCTAGTGGAAGTGTCGTTTTTAAAGGAGAACCCATTCATGCGCTGCCAACCTATAGCATTGCCAAAAAGGGAATTGGATATGTTCCCGAGGATCAAGGAATCTTTGCCGGATTGACGGTTGAAGAGAATATGAAGGTGGCAATTCAGAAGGAGAATCAGGAAACGGTTAAGCGAATGGAGTGGATATTAAAGTTATTTCCGGATTTAAAAAAGTTTTGGAAAAAACCAGGTGGCCTGCTCAGTGGTGGGCAAAAGCAAATGTTATCAATTGCCAGAGCCTATGTAAATGAAAATGAGCTGCTGTTAATTGATGAGCCAAGTAAAGGACTAGCACCGATTGTAGTCGAGAAGGTAATGGATTCCATCCTCCAAATGAAGGACCAAACTACAATCGTATTGGTAGAACAGAATTTTATGATGGCAAGTACAATCGGTGATTGTTTCTACATCATTGATGATGGCAGAACGGTAAACCATGGAACGATGAAGCAATTAAAGGAAGATGAAGAAATGAAACGAAAATATTTAGGAATTGCCTAGGAGAGGAGGAAAGCATCCTTGGACTTGTTTATGAATTTAGCATTAAATGGCTTGGCAACGGGCATGCTGATTTTTTTATTGGCCGCCGGCTTAACTCTCATTTTCGGCTTAATGGATGTATTAAATTTTGCCCACGGCGGGTTATTCGCCTGGGGAGCATACAGTGGTCTTTGGATTTATTCGAAGACAGGCAGCTTTATCATCGGAATTATCGGGGCTATTATAACTGGGTTTATTCTAGGGGTCATGATGGAGAAATGGGTGATAAAACCAGTTTATGGGAACCATGTTCAGCAGATTTTAATTACCCTGGGACTCATGATGGTCTTGTCAGAAATGCTAAAGGTTATTTGGGGTCCAAACCAGATAACTGCAGCACCCCCAAGCTATTTGAAGGGAAGCTGGGAGATTGGGGATATCAATATTATTAAATATCGTGTGTTTATTATTTTAATAGGCCTGCTAATCTTTTCCAGTGTGCAATTTATGCTTAAAAAAACAAAAATCGGACTCGTTGTTCAAGCTGGTGTTATGAATAAGGAAATGGTTCAGGCACTTGGCATTAATATCCAAAGAGTCTTTATGTTTGTCTTTATGATTGGCGCTGGGATGGCCGCACTTGGCGGTATGTTGCTTGGCCCATATTCCGGGGTGATCCATGCAGGAATGGGAATGGAATTTGCGATATTAGCCTTTATCGTTGTGGTTATTGGCGGAATGGGAAACTTTAAGGGATCTGTATTGGCAGCTATTTTAGTCGGACTTTCTGGGGCGTTTATGGCTTACTACGTCCCGGATTTATCATTGGCGGTCAATATGATGTTAATGGCTGTCGTCTTAATTATTCGGCCACAAGGCCTGTTTAGTGCAAAGGGGTGAGGGAAATGAGAAGATTTGCCGATAAAAGATGGAATGGTATTTTTATTATTCTTATTGCGTTCCTTTTCCTATTACCCTATGTTTATGAATCTAGGAACCTATTGATCCTATTGACCCAAGTGTTTGTATTTTCAGTGTTTGCCATGAGTTATGACTTGCTAATCGGCTTCACAGGTATTGTTTCGTTTGGTCACGCGATGTACTTTGGGATTGGTGCCTATTCATTTGGAATTTTTATGAAACGGTTTGAGCCGGAAATGGTCTACTTTTTGTGGGCGGTTCTCACAACGGTAATCTTAACGGCTGCCGTCAGTTTTCTTGTAGGTTTGTTAACTTTACGTTTGAAAAGCCACTTCTACGCCATGTTAACACTATCCTTATCTGGTTTATTTTTAGTCCTTGCAGAAAAATGGCGGAGCTTAACCTTCGGAAATGATGGGTTTACCTTCAGAGTTCCGGAACTTTTTATTGATCGTACTAACTTTTATCTTCTGTGCCTTATCCTCATGGCCGTTGTTTTCTTAGCTTTAAAACGATTTACGAATTCTCCGTTAGGACGTGTGCTGCAGGCAATAAGAGAAAACGAACAAAGGACAGAGTCACTTGGTTTTCACGTTCTCCATTATAAAATTACCGCTAGTGTTGTTTCTGGTATTCTAGCCGGGATTGCCGGAATTTTATATGCGATTTCCCTCCGTTACGTCAATACGAGTGTCTTTTCCATGGACATTACCTTAGATGCCCTTTTGATGACGATTATTGGCGGTGTGGGAACACTGATTGGAGCCATTATTGGAGCGGGAATTATTGAATTTTCGCATCACTGGTTAACCGGGCTGGCAAAGGAGCATTGGATTTTCGAGAGATGGATTATATTCTTTGGGATTATTTATATCTTAGTCGTCATGTTCTTCCCGCAGGGCATTGTCGGAACGCTAAAGAAAATAACCTGGAAACGCAAGAAAAGCCTTGCAGTTAAAAAAGAGCAAAAGGCTGCGAGCTAAAAGGAGGGACAAATGAACACAAAACAAATTGCTTCTTTCGTTGTCCGCTTTCAAGTAGCTGCTGTGGAGAAGAAAACTGGGAACAAGCAATGGCGAATAAAGGTAACACATGTCCAAGCGGAAAGGGAAACGCTATTTGAGTCTATCGATGAGGCGATGACTTTTATGAAAAAAATAGCAGAAGATTCATAGAGGAGGTTGTGATGGTTGCAAATTGGTATACTCAGCACCGGAACTTATTTACCAAAAGGTGTGATGACTGGGAAAGAAATTGCAGAACTAGCAGGTCTTCCAGTTGGGATTGTCGAAGGGAAAATGGGAATTAAGAAAAAACATATTCCCGGATCAGATGATCATACATGTGAAATGGGAAGGATTGCGGCCCAAAGGGCAATTGAAAAAGCGGGCATCGACCCCTTAGAGATTGATCTGGTGATCTATATTGGGGAGGAACACAAGGAATATCCTCTTTGGACGGCTGGAATTAAGCTTCAGGAGGCGCTAGGTGCCTATCGTGCTTGGGCCTTTGATGTTGCCCTTCGATGCAGTACAACGGTGATGGCCTTAAAAGTGGCTAAAAATATGATGATAGCTGATCCGAATATTCAAACGGTCCTGCTTGCGGGCGGCTATCGGAATGTTGATTTCATTGATTACAAGAATCCGAGAACTAGATTTATGTATAATCTTGGTGCTGGTGGTGGTGCCATATTATTGAGAAAGGATTATCAAGAAAATCTGCTGCTAGAAACCGAGCTCATTACGGATGGTTCTTTTTCAGAAGATGTTGTGGTTGTTGCCGGTGGGACCAAGCATCCAATCACTCATGAAGCACTTGAAAGAAGGCTAAATACACTGGATGTACTCGATCCTGTTGGAATGAAGCAGCGCTTGGAGCAAAAGTCGATGGGTAATTTTTTAAAGGTGATCCGGGAATCCGTACGAAAAAGTGGCTTTTCTGAGAAAGAGATCTCCTATTTAGCGATGCTGCATATGAAGCGGTCGGCACATGATTATGTACTTGCCGAATTAGGTTTGGTAGAGGAACAATCGATTTATCTGGAGGATTTCGGCCATATTGGTCAAATCGATCAAATATTATCTTTGGAGCTGGCATTAGAACAAGAGAAAGTAAAGGAAGGCGATGTTATTGTTTTTGTCAGTGCCGGAATCGGCTACGCTTGGGGAGCCACAACGATTAAATGGGGGTAGGGTGAATAGTATGAGTAAAGTGATCATGAAGGAAGTACTTTTACCAAATGGGGAAACTTTGGCCTATCAAGAAAGAGAAGGCGGAGACATAAAGGTATTATTAGTTCATGGAAATATGACCTCTTCTAAGCACTGGGACCTGGTAATCGAAAACATGGATGATAAATTTAAAGTATATGCCGTTGATCTAAGAGGTTTTGGACGTTCAAGCTACCAGCAACCAATTATGTCTATTAAAGATTTTTCAGATGACCTTAAGCTGTTTGCTGATCAAATTGGATTATCAAATTTTGCGATCGCCGGATGGTCAACTGGTGGTGCAGTAGGAATGCAATTTGTTGCTGATTATCCCGGCAATTGTAATAAGCTGATATTACTTGCTTCCGCATCTACTAGAGGATATCCGCTGGATGGGAAATTGACAGAAATGGAAGTGCCACGCAGATTGACAATGCATGAGGAAATTAAGCAAGACCTTATGCGGACCATTCCCATTCAAACCGCTTATGACACGAATGATGTCGCCATGTTAAAACTAATTTGGAATTCGGTGATATATACACATAATCAGCCGGAGCCTGACCGTTATGAGGAATATGTTCAGGATATGCGAACACAGCGTAATCTGGCCGAGGTGTACCATGCCTTAAATACGTTTAATATCAGCCACAAGTCTAATGGTTTAGTTGAAGGTAACGGGAGAGTGGATGATATCCATGTGCCTGTATTAGTTCTCTATGGTGAGCGGGATATGGTTGTGGTAAGGGAAATGACGAACGAACTGATTGGGGATTTAGGGAAGAAAGCGAAAGTGGTTGAATTAAAAAACTGCGGACATTCAGCGTTAGTAGATGACCTGCCGCAATTATTAAATGCGATGGAGCAATTTTTGGATCGTGAGGTACAAGTATGAGACTACAAGAGAAAGTGGCCATTATTACGGGCGCAGCTAATGGGATAGGTTTGAAGGCTGCTGAGATCTTTGCCCGTGAAGGAGCAAAGGTAGCCATGGCTGATTTCAATAAAGAACAAGGGGAAGAGCGTGCAAGTGAACTTCGTGCACAGGGATATGAGGTTCGTTTTTTCCAGGTGAATGTTTCTGATCGCCAAAGTGTAGATTCTATGATTGAACAAGTAATTGATCAATACGGTGATATTGAAATTCTCATAAATAATGCCGGAATAACCCGAGATGCCATGCTGGCAAAGCTAACAGCAGAGGATTTTCAAACTGTCTTGGATGTTAATTTAACGGGGGTATTTCACTGCACTCAGGCTGTTCTGCCTTCCATGATCGCAAAGGGAAAAGGAAGAATCATCAATACATCGTCAGTATCTGGAGTTTATGGAAATGTTGGGCAAACCAACTACGCTGCCACGAAAGCTGGTGTGGTCGGGATGACAAAGACATGGGCAAAAGAACTCGGGCGTAAGGGGATTACGGTTAACGCGGTTGCTCCCGGATTCATTGAAACTGGAATGACCGCCAAAGTTCCTGAGAAAATCCTTAATCAAATGAAACAAATGGTACCGCTTGCCCGTTTAGGTAAGCCGGAGGATATTGCGAATGCCTATCTATTCCTCGCTTCTGATGAAGCAAATTATATAAACGGAACCGTTTTGCATGTTGATGGTGGAATTATGATGTAATCAAGAGCGGCCCATGGTGGTCGCTTTTTTTATGGAAATAGGTATGTAACTTCTCTGTAACTAACAGCAAGTAAGATAATTCCATCTACTAGTGAAGGAGCGATTGTTCGGTGATGTGGGAACTGGATTGGCTTGAAAATCGAGCAAGATTATCCCCAAACAAGAAGGCCATTATAGAGGAAGTGACAAATAAAGCTTGGACATTTGCAGAGTTAAATAATCGGGCTCGGTCCGTTGCCGGTTGGCTAAAGCATAATGGCGTAAACAAAGGGGATCGTGTAGCCTTGCTTGCTCCTTCCCATTTATGTTATTTTGATTTACTCTTTGCCTGTGGAAAAATTGGTGCAATTTTTGTGCCGCTTAATTGGCGGCTTTCCATACATGAAATCATGGAGATCATAGAGGATTGCGAACCAGCAATGATTGGAATTCATCAGGAATTTCGTGATCGATATCATCCATTGGCCAAACAAGTGCCAGAATCGTTTTATATAGGCAATGAGGAATATGAAAAAATAGCTGTATTTCAAGGTACTGCTGGTTTTATAGATGATATTGATGAAGCCGACCCGCTGGCGATGATTTACACGGGAGGTACAACTGGTAAACCAAAAGGAGTTGTTTTAAGCCATCAATCTATCTTGTGGAATGCTATGAATACCATAATCAGCTGGGGGTTAGCTGAAGATGAAGTAACTATTAACTATATGCCAATGTTCCATACGGGTGGATTGAATGCTTTAAGTATACCCATTCTAATGATTGGCGGTACGGTTGTCATCGGGGGGGCATTTACGGGGGGAAAGGCGGTGGACTCTATCAATCGATATCGCTGTACAATCATTCTTTTAGTTCCTACGATGTATCATATGCTCATCCAAACAGAAGAATTTCAGAGAAGCAGCTTCCCAACAATGAAAATTTTCTTATCCGGAGCGGCACCTTG
This sequence comes from Bacillus sp. JJ1764, assembly GCF_036962145.1. Taxonomy (NCBI): domain Bacteria; kingdom Bacillati; phylum Bacillota; class Bacilli; order Caryophanales; family Bacillaceae; genus Bacillus; species Bacillus sp. JJ1764. The sequence goes on from NZ_JBALNY010000088.1 coordinate 18,580, forward strand.
CCCATTAACCGTTTATGATGCCTTTCTAAAAAAAGGTCTAGCTTTTAAGGAGGGCTACGGGTTAACTGAAGCCGGTCCGAATAATTTTTATATTAGTCCGGAGCAGGCAAAAATGAAACGAGGCTCAGTGGGGAAATCGATGTTATTTAATTCCGTGAAAATTGTCAAACAGGATGGGGTAGAGGCAGAATCAAATGAAGTGGGAGAAATTTTAATAAAAGGAAAACATTCTTTTTCGTTGTATTGGAACAATGACCGCGCCACACGGGAAACGTGGAAAGATGGCTGGATTCATACGGGGGATCTGGGAAAAAAAGACGAACAGGGCTTTTATTATATCGTTGGCCGTAAAAAGGATATGATTATTACAGGCGGAGAGAATGTTTATCCACTCGAGATTGAGCAATGGCTAAACGCACATAGAGCAATCGATGAGGTTGCAGTAATTGGTTTACCAGATCCCAAATGGGGGGAAATTGTTACGGCTTTCATTGTGCTAAAGCCATCATGTTCGATTAAGGAGGCGGAATTAATAAGCTATTGTGAGGTAAAGTTGGGAAGATACAAAATTCCAAAACAATTTGTGTTTTTAGAAGAATTGCCGAAAACCCATGTGGGCAAAATTGATAAAAATCAATTAAAAAATATTCAAGTATAAAAGGAGAACTCTACTGGGGGTTCTCCTTTGTCATTTCTGAGCAAGATTCAAAGCTGTTTCTGATATGCTTAAATCCAGCTGTAGTTGTTCACTCAAATCATGCGGGTGATAGTATCCTTTAGCTATCATGTAATTAATAATTTTCTCATGGGTGGCAATAGCCGTATTCATCTGTTTCCGTAACGCTGCTTTTAATTCTGGTGTAGTAGTTTCGGTAATTGCCACTGCATAATTTCTTACCGCTGCTTTTGCAGAAATCAGAAAGTCAGTCGCTATTACCTGATCTGTCAATCCACCCATCCCCATGATGTTTTGGATTAATCCATTCACTCGTTATCCCTCCGATCCGTTAAAAACTTTTGTAGCTCCTGAATATGCTGAATTCCCACCGTTACATCATCAGCCAGAATCGTTTGCAATTCGACATCTTGAGCCAGTTTACTCATTGTTGCTGCCTTGGTTAAACAGAGATTTTTAAAAGCAAGCAACTCATGAAGATCCAATGTTTCATGAAGAGCCAAATGCTTTGTCATTGCTGCTGCCCCTATTCGAATGTGATTTTTCCTTTGTTATCCTTTCAAAATTAACTCTTCTTTATACACTCTGTATAAATGAAAAACATTAGGGGGGAAAATACTATGATAATTATTCAGGAGGGTATCAAAATGACAGGTTTGGCACCACATGAAACAATGGAAACCCATGAAATGATTAATTTTAAGACGGTTTGTTTATTAAAATCCAAACTAATGATGGGAATTTGTTTTGATAATGAATTGAAATCCCTCATGGAAAAAGATGTTCTGCAATCAAAGCGAGATCTTAATGAGTTGATTCAATTTTATAAGCAAAGCCAATTATTACAATAAATGGGGTGAAAAAATGGAGGATTATTTAGATCCGCGAAATGCAGAAGGAATGCCCAATTTGGCAGATTCCGCTTTTGCCATGGACTTTTTGCTAGGTATTAAAACTGGAATTCGAAATTATGGATTTGCTATCACGGAAACGGCCAATCCAGACCTACGCAGGATGCTCCATAAACAAATGGAATCAGCTATTGATCTGCATACTGAAGTTTCAAACCTAATGATAAAAAAAGGCTGGCTGAACCCGCATAATCTAAAGGAACAATTCCCCGTGGATTTAAAATCTGCTGAAACAGCCATCCAAATTTCTGAATTAAAGTTATTTCCAAGTGATACAGACCGCCTTGGCATGTTTGCGACGCCAAATAAATAAAGGAGGGTCTAGCGATGAAGGCAGTTACATATCAAGGTATTAAGAATGTAGAGGTAAGAGAGGTAAAGGATCCAGTCATAAAAAATTCGGATGATATTATTGTCAAAGTGACCTCCTCTGCGATTTGTGGTTCAGATTTACATTTAATTCATGCAATGATTCCCAATCTCCCGACGGATTTCGTCATTGGTCATGAACCTATGGGAATCGTTGAAGAGGTAGGACCTGAGGTGACAAAGTTAAAAAAAGGCGACCGAGTGATAATTCCGTTTAATGTGAGCTGCGGTCATTGTTGGTATTGTACCCATGATTTGACCAGCCAATGTGACAACGGCAATCCGCATGGGCAGGGCTCCGGTTTCTTTGGCTATTCCGAAACAACCGGTGGCTATGCCGGAGGACAAGCAGAATATATGCGAGTTCCATTTGGGAACTTTACCCCGTTTAAAATTCCTGATAATTGCGAAGTGCCGGATGAAAAGCTAGCCTTATTGGCAGATGCAGCTCCAACTGCTTATTGGAGTGTCGATCATGCAGGGGTTAAAGATGGAGATACGGTAATTATTCTTGGATGTGGGCCTGTTGGTCTATTAGCACAGAAATTTGCCTGGCTAAAGGGAGCCAAGCGGGTAATCGCTGTGGACTATGTAAATTACCGTCTGCAGCATGCCAAACGAACCAATAAAGTCGAAATTGTGAATTTCGAAGACCACGAAAACGTTGGCGATTATCTATTGGAACTTACCAAGGGCGGGGCTGACATTGTCATTGATTGTGTAGGAATGGACGGGAAGATGACCCCACTTGAGTTTCTGGCTTCCGGAATGAAACTTCACGGCGGGGCAATGGGAGCGATCGTTATTGCTAGTCAGGCTGTTCGGAAAGGCGGCACAATCCAAATAACCGGAGTTTATGGCGGCAGGTACAATGCTTTTCCACTTGGCGATATTTTTAATCGGAACGTTGACTTGAAAACTGGACAGGCACCGGTTATTCCGTACATGCCGTTTTTGTATGACATGATCAATAACGGGAAACTGGACCCGGGTGATATCATTACCCATGTCTTGCCATTAAGTGAGGCAAAACATGGGTACGAGGTATTTGATACAAAAATGGAGGATTGTATTAAAGTAATTTTAAAACCATAATGAAGTTTGCGGGCCATGTGAGCCCGCTTATTTTTTTATCAGTTCAGGTGCATAATCAATAAATAATTTGGAAAAAATCGATTGGGTTTTCTGAACATTATAAACGAGATAAAAAAATCTTTCATCATCAAAATCACAGATTTCATGCATTTCTAACATGTTTTGCCGCTGGTATTCTCTTGCTGCTATTTCCGAAAGAATAGAAATAGCGACATCTTGCACAACGAATTGCATTAAACTTTGCCCATCTTCAATAAAGGCAATTATATTGAACTGGTCCTTTGTAATGTGTTTCTTTTTTAAAAATCGTTCCAGAATCGCATTTGTGCCTGAATCCGAACTTCTCATTACAAATGGTAAATGAAGGATATCTTGTATTTGGACAGGGCCGGAAATGTCAACTTGCTTAGAAGTGACAAGAACCAGTTTTTCTTTAAAAATGGGAATATAGCAGAGCTTTTCATTAGCGTACTTCTCTCCTAAAATTCCGAGATCTACAGACCCGTTTAATACCTTTTCAGCAACATTTTTCGAAGAGGCTTGATCAATATGAAAAATAATATCCGGATAAAGCTCCCGAAATTCTTTTACCATTTTAGGCAGCATAAATTCTCCAGGAACAGAACTGGCAGCGATTCTAATCATCCCTCGTAATTTAGTCAGGCCTTGTTTTAAATCCATGATGGCTTGATCCTTTAAAAGCAGCAGCTTCAGAGCCCATTGATACAATCGTTCACCATGTGGCGTTAATATAATCTCTCGGCCGATTCGGTCAAATAGCTGAAGATTGAGTGATTTCTCCAAGCCATGAATATGAGAACTCACTGTTGACTGACTTAAAAAAATATCCTCAGCCGCCTTAGAAAAGCTTTTATGTTCCACCACTTTTGTAAACACAAAAAGCTGGTGCAAATCTAAATCCATATAAATGTTCTCCTTAGCTATTTATAAAATCGATTTGTATTGATTGGTGAAATAGATAAATTGAATTTATAATAGCATACCAGTTTTTTATAATAAAATAGTGCACTTTATTTAAAAAGTTTCTAACATTTTTCCATTGAAAAGGAGTTGTCTATGGAACATCCATTTGATTTGCTTTATGATGCAGGTCCGGCAGGTTGCGGAGAATTAATTATGAATTTATTTTTAACAATGAAAAAAATGAATCAAGGACAAATCATTAAAGTGATTTCGTATGATCCAGGTGCAAGAGAGGACTTGCCTGCATGGTGCCGCTTGCAGCAGCATAATCTAGTAGAGAGGCAAGATTTTGGCAAAGTAAGTCATTATTTTATTGAAAAAGGCTAATTCTGCCTTTTATATATATTACTATGAAATATGGAGGAATCATAAATGGCTGGGAAATTTTTAGTGAGTTTAACAAATGCAATGAACAATCCTGATAAAGCAACAGTTGGGTTTGTAGTGGCAAACACAGCAGTGGCATCAGGCCAGGAAACAGTTGTATTTTTAAATGTTGATGGTGCTTACCTTGCTTCTAAAGGATATGCTGATGACATTCATGAGGAAGGCTTCGCCCCATTAAAACAATTAATGGATCAGTTTGTCGAAGCTGGTGGAACTCTGTGGGTATGCAGTCCTTGCTTTAAAAAACGCGGGTTGGATGAAGAAAATTTGATTGAAGGTGCCACCATTGTCGGCGGTGCAAAATTAGTAGAGTTCCTAAGCCAAGGCGCAGCCTCTATAACTTATTAATATAGGAGAAACATATGTACAATCCTCAGGCAATATGTGATGGCGGAGATTTGGATTGTGGGTCAGGTCTTTTGCTGATTATAAAAAAAGCAATTGATCCATTAGCACCGGGTGAGGTCTTGGAGGTACGCAGCAGGGAAAGAACCGTTGCGGAAGACTTGCCTGCATGGTGCCGAATGGTTGAACACGGATTTCTAGGATCTGAACCGGGCGAAAATACCACTCGCTATTTTATTCAGAAGGGTTCGGATCAAAGGGAATTGGAACAGGATTTGCAGGCCGCTAAGGGTTACCAATGGAGTGTTCGTGTACGGGGTGAACGGGATCTTACTGCAAAAGTACATTCCCGAAATCATTCATTTTCAGTCGGACAGCCGGCTGATTTTAGCCCAAAAGTACCTGCACCCAGCGCGATTGATTATTTGCTGGGTTCACTGGGTTCGTGTTTAACAGTGGGTTATAAAGCACAAGCCTCTCGTAGAAATCTTGAGATTGACCATCTTGAGATCTCGTTAAAAGGCCGTTTAGAGAATGTTTTGTACCATTTGGAATTGGATGAGGAAGGCAGTCCGAAATTGAATCTAATTTCAGGGAATTGTTATGTATCTTCGCCAGAGTCGGAGGAAGTACTTGAGGAGATTTGGAAGAAGACGTTGGAACGTTCACCAATCTATCAAACTCTTAAGCAATCAATTCCAATTGAAATCAAATTTTCGATTGTATTTTAACAGGAGGTAAACAAGTAATGGGGTTACCTAAATTTCCGACTACTGTCATTGGCAGCTGGCCGCGTTCAAATGA
>NZ_JBALNY010000088.1:24221-41591 GCF_036962145.1 Bacillus sp. JJ1764
CGTGGCGGAGCATTTACATAATGTCCGGATGCTTACAGTGTCTGAGCTGCTGGAATATGTGGAGGATAAAGCAAGTTTTGAAGAAATTCTGGGTACATTGGATGTACCGGCATTTTCAATGTCAAATCCAGCAGCGGTGAGTAAAATCAGCCGTAAAAAGCCGCTGGGGTTGTCCGATTACTTATTTCTAAAAAAACATACGGACAAAGCCGTTAAAATTGCATTACCAGGTCCTTATTTATTGACAAGGGCCATGTGGGTAGAAGGCCTGTCAAAGGATGCCTATCCGACAAAAGAGGATTTGGCGATTGACATTATTAAAGTGTTGCGGGAAGAGTTAGAGGATTTGATTGCTGCAGGTGTTGAGTTTGTCCAATTCGATGAGCCGGTCTTAACTGAACTTGTATTTACCCAAAAAAATGCAAATCGGACCTTTATGTGCGGGGCATTGACGGCAAAAGCGGATGCCGAACAAGAGATTGCCTTTGCACTGGATCTGATGAACCAAGTGACAGAGGGAATGCTTGGAAGGGGTACCAGGATTGGAGTGCATGTTTGCCGCGGCAATTGGAGTACACAGGAGCAGGTTCTGCTTCGTGGCCCTTACTACCCGCTAATCCCATACTTGTCGAATGTTCAAGTAGATCAATTAATACTTGAATATGCGACTCCACGTGCTGGGGAACTTGATGCAGTCCGCGAATTTGGCGGCAAAGAACTCGGGTTTGGAATTGTCAATCCACGTACAGAAGAGATTGAAAGCTTCGAAATCATAGTCGATCGAGTTCAGCAAATAAGAAAATACCTGCCGGACGAAAAAATCTTCCTAAATCCTGACTGTGGCTTCGGTACTTTTGCCCAGCGCCCGATGAACAGCGATGAAATTGCCTTTGAAAAACTAAAAGCCATGACTAAAGCAGCTAATAAACTGCGTGAGATGGTATTGGCATAAGCTGGTGATACTAATATATAAAGGTGTCTATCCCAGTATGGTGATAGGCACCTTTTTCCAAAATGTTCAAAAAATTTTTATTGCAATGTACGGATACGTACTAGTATCATGAGTATATAGACTTTGTTTTCTCAAGGAGGAATGAATCAATGGCAAAGGCTGTTTCCGAGTATTCTTTAGCTGAATTAATGGTGCGAATTGATGAAGTTTTTAATGCAAATCCAGGTCCAATGGAAGGCTTTGAGGCAGTAGTTCAGTATGATGTTACCGGTGAGGACACTGGAACCTACCAGCATTTTTTCAAGGATGGGAAACTAACCATCAAGAAAGGGGTAGAAGTAGAACCGGATGTTGCGATGCAATTGTCATATGATAATTTCAAAAAGTTTTTGTTAGGGAAACAAAGTGGAACCATGGCTTTAATGACTGGCAAGGTGAAGGTTAAAGGCAGTGTGGGTACTGGATTAAAGATTGAGAGTATTCTCCGAAAATATAATATTAAAGAACCATTTTAAAAGGTAGGCTGTTGAGGATAGACTCAGCAGCCTTTTTTATGTTCACAATACGCTATTAAATGGTTACTGCCTGCTCTACAGTTAATAGGCATTTTTCCAGTATCCACTGCCATTTTCCATGACCGGATTGAATATTTATATGACCTGCATTTGGCAGGATTTTGGATGGTAGTCCAAGATTGATAAAAGCTTTTGCATCTTCCAGGCTGCAATAAGGGTCATTGGAGGAATGAACAAATATAGTATTTTCGGCAGCTTTTGAAAGATCGTATTGATTTAGCGGAACTGGGTAAAAGGACTTGGCGACCGGTATGACTTTGCTTGGAGAAGGTGGTGCAACAAGAATGGCTTGGTGAGCAATCCGCTCATTTTGTTTTGCTGCATAATGCGACCAAAGCAAGCATCCAAGACTATGGGTAACTACTGTTAACTGATTGCCTTCCGGGATGGATTTCACCGCGAACTCTAATTCTTCTAACCAATCGTATAAGAAAGGTGTGTCAAAATCGGGGAAAGTTGGATAACTGACATGATATCCACTTTCTCTTAATGCACCTGCAAGCCATGTTTGCCAATGTTCTGCTCCACTTCCGCCCAATCCGTGAATGATCAGAAAACTGTGTTGTTTCATTTAAACCCCTCCAATTTCATTTAAACCCATAAATTCCGATTGATTAAGTTGGTATTAAAAGCATTATAGCCTTTATATTTATGTTTGGCAAGAATATATGGGTAAAAACCATCCTTAGCGAGGTAGAAAATTGTCTATCTGACCAACTAAGAAGGAGAGACCAGAAAAGGGTCAGACAAAAGCGTTTTATCGGCCCTAGATAGCAAGAAAAACAAAATTACGGTCAGATAGAAGAGGTTTATCAGCCCAAAAAGAGGGGAAAACCCCAAAAACGGCCAGATACAGAGTGGCTGAATCATTCAAATAAAAAAAGGTGCCTGTCACCAGACAGCACCTTTTTTAAGCAAAACCTTATTTACCTAGGTTAATACCGGTATTGGATTTAACTAGTACTTCCTCGTATTTTCTTATATCTGCTTTTTCACTGGAGAAGATGGTTCCCAGATAGCCTGCGATAAATCCGAGTGGAATAGAAATGATTCCTGGGGTTGTAAGTGGGAATAGCGGTTCCCCAACAAAAATGGCTTTTCCAACTTCCGGACTGAAGACGTTCGGGCTGATTAGCACCAAACCAATAGCGGAAATAAGCCCGATAACCATGGCCCAAATTGCGCCGGTAGTATTGAATCGTTTCCAATAGATCGTGTAAATAATAACTGGCAAGTTGGCACTTGCAGCTACTGCGAAGGCAAGCGAAACAAGAAATGCCACGTTAAGTGTTTGCGCTCCTAAAGCTAAAATGATGGAAATAATGGATACGCCGACTGCCGCATAACGAGCCATCGAAACCTGCTGCTTTTCTGTCGCCTTTCCTTTTTTTAGGATTTCATTATAAAAGTCATGGGCAAAGGCGCTGGCAGCGGTTAACACTAGCCCAGCTACAACGGCAAGGATTGTTGCAAAAGCTACCGCCGAAATGAAAGCGAACAGCATATTTCCTCCTAAGGCCTGCGCTAATAGTGGTGCAGCCATATTTCCTGCAGGGTTGGCAGAAATAATCTTATCATTCCCAACAAATGCTGCAGCACCAAAGCCAAGGAAAATTGTCATGACATAGAATAAGCCGATAATCCAAGTCGCATATACAACTGAAGAGCGGGCTGTTTTTGCATCCTTTACTGTAAAGAATCGAACAAGAATATGCGGTAAGCCGGCCGTACCAAGCACAAGCCCCATATTTAAGGAAAGGGTATCGAGCCCGTCCTTATATTTCACTCCTGGATTTAAAAAAGCTTCCTTAAGGGGAGTGGCCGTTTTCATTTGAGCAAACATATCGGTTATACTGAAATTAAATTTGGCAAATACAATAATTGAGATGACAAATGTTCCACCCATTAACAGGACAGCTTTAATGATTTGCACCCAACTTGTCGCATGCATTCCGCCAAAGATAACGTAAATCGTCATTAACACGCCAACAATCAAAACAGAGGTAGTATATTCCAATCCCAATAATAATTTTATAAGTGCACCTGCTCCAACTAACTGAGCAATCATGTAAAAAATCGAGATTGCCATCGTATTCATAGCAGCAAACCCACGAATTTTTTTAGCATTAAAACGAGCAGCGATCATATCCGCGAACGTATATTTTCCTAGGTTTCGAAGTGGTTCTGCTACTAAATATAATACAACCAGATAAGCAACGAGAAATCCGATGCTGTAGAAGAACCCATCGAATCCAGTTAAGGCAACTGCACCAGCAATTCCAAGGAAGGAAGCAGCTGACATATAATCACCGGCAATCGCCATTCCGTTTTGCCAGCCTGTAAGTCCACCGCCCGCAGTATAGAATTCGCTCGCATTTTTGGTTTTTTTCGAAGCGAAATAAGTGACGATTAACGTTACAAAAACAATGGCAAGAAACATTAGAAATGCAGGAGTATTCATGAATTAGCCTCCTTTTCTTGAATGACTTGGTTGGCTAATTTATCGAATTTTGCTGCTTTTTTAGAGTAAAGCATGCATAACCCCCAAGTCATTACGAATTGTAAAAAGGCAAAAACCCAGGCCCATGAAATATCTCCAATAAATTTGTTGTTTAGCACAGTGGAGTAGGATGTCATGATCGGTAAGGCAAAGTAGAAACAGAAAAAGAAGATGGTTAATGGAATGATGAATTTTTTCTTTTCGGAGAGTAGCGTTTGAAACGACGAGGACTGGACAATGGATGTGTAATCGCTTTCAGAATTAGCGTTAAATTTTTTAGCCTCCAATGAAGCTCCCCCTTTCAAATATGGAAATTTGCAAGATTACAGAAATTTAATAGGATTATTCCCCCTCTTTTAAAAAACTGATTTTTATAAACTTTTAAAATATTCTTACGTTTGTAATTATAATTTTAAAATAAACTAGGTTGCAAGGAAAATTTTGTATAAATACGTAAATTAATAAATATTTCCTATTTAATAGAAAGGTTTATGTCTGAAAAATAAACTCTTTTAAGAATATGGAAGTAAACAAAAAAAGACCTTGCCGCAGCAAGGTCTAAAAAAGTATGGAGACTATCGGGATCGAACCGACGACCTCTTGCATGCCATGCCGGGACGCTTTTACCCTTCAAAATTCTATAACCTTCGCAAAACGCTTTATATCAAGGTTTTCGGAGGTTGCTATTTTTCTTTGCTTTACTCCGTAGGATATAAAAAATTGAAAAAAGTGACCACGATGTGACCAAAGCTCGGCTATTGAACAAAAGCCCCAGTTGAGTAGTAACTCTGTCAACGGTTGGAAATTTATGTTAATATATAATCAATAACGCTTATGGAGGGATAAAAAATGCCTTTATTGCTTTATTTAGTTCTCTTAGCTTTATCGTTGATTACTTTTGGAGCTGTAATCGATTATATCTATAAGTCAAAGGGTGTATACCTTAACACAAAAAGACTGTCTGAGGAAACAAAAGATAATATGGGTATTAGTAGTTCGTTCATGTAGAGCTAAATACCATAAAAAGGAAATCACTAAATCAATGTGGTTTCTTTTTTTAATCCACTATAGCCCCTCTTTTACATCAATAAGGAAAAGAACTAATCCTGCTTTTTATCGTTACCTTTCTTTGTCCCTTATTCCTTCCAGTTTATTAGATTTTGTTCATTCATAATAGAACAATGAATGACCTTTGTCCTCAATTAGATTTGAAGAACTGTTCACTTATACTTGTACATCAACTTTAATTTACAAGGTAAATCTAATTAGTAGGAGGGAATGACGTGCCAATAAAAATCTTTTTACTTATGATATTTTTTCTATTTCAGTTCATTACTGTGACAAAAGCAGAAGTGCCATTAAAGGTAGCGTTTGTTCGTGAAAATCAGTTATGGATGAAAGAGGGTAATCGAGAAATACAGCTTACAAAAGATAAATATGTATATTCACCCCAGTGGTCCTATGATGGTAGATTTATTGCCTACATCGACGGTGATGAGCAGGGAGAAAAATCAAGCCTCTGGATTTACGATACAAAGAAAAAGGAGAACTTTAAACCGTATCCCCATATTGAGACCTCTTTGTTCAGGTGGTCCCCTGTTGCAAATGAGCTAGCATTTTTATCTGGATGGGTTCTAAATGTTACTAAGACAAAGGATGGGAGGCCTTCCGGTTTTGAAAATGTGTCGTTGGGTGTTAGTGGATTTGAATGGTATCCAAATGGGAAAGAGTTTATTGTGTCTGCTGGGTCGAATCGCCTTCCCACTGGCTGGGAGCCGATAAAATTGTATCGTATCCCAAAAAGTATGAGTCTTAATGAGAATAAAGCGAAGCCATTGTACTCAATCCCAATCGATGAAAATAATCTATTTGCTGTTACCGTTGGTGATTTTAAGTGGAGTCATGACGGCTAATGGGTTAGCTTTCTTGGAACCCCAACACCCTCTTGGGCAATGGACAGTAATCCTTTATGTGTCTTATCTTCAGATGGAAAAGTGTTCAAAGATATCGGCAGGATGTTAGGATTTAGCGACTGGGTTAAGTGGTCACCACAAACCAACCAATTAGCTTATATTTCAGGAGAAGGACGGTTTTTTGTTGAAAATAAGATTTCTAAAATTGCTGAGATAGAGGCTACCACCAAGCAGGTAGATTATACACCCAAAGGATATGTAGACCTAGATTTGGAATGGCTGTCACCATCCAAAGTGGTCGTAGCACGATCACAGGAAAATAAAGCATGGAAAGAGGTGCCAGTTCCTACAATGTTCACCTCTCTATATGAAATAGATGTAGCGACAGGCACTCAGAATCGAATCACATTTCCAAAAGAAAATGAGTTAGATTTAGACCCACAAGTCGTTGGACCTTATCTCACATGGGTACGAAAGCATGACGAAACGAACAAAAACGATGTATGGATAAAGCATAGTAAGCAGAACGAAGCGAGCATTTGGATAGAAAATGTAGATTTTTCACCTGTTTTATTAAATTACTCAACTTTCGCAGAGTGGAATTGGCAAATAAGCCTTGATATAACTAGGTAAGCCAGAGATCCAATGCTCAAGTTGACTTTGAATTAACTTTTTGAATTTTATATTTGTCTGTTTTAAGGCGTTTTGAAGAAGCTCGATTAACTGCTGCAATGCAATAGCCCAACCAAGTTCATTAATTTCATCGCATAATTCATAAAACAGACTGCCAATTATTCGCTGATCAGTATTACAGCGGTTTTGCCAAGATAATACGATAAAAAGTGCAAATACGATGGTTATGTGGCTGATTAACCCATCATACGAACGACTCTGAAACTCTTTTTCAAGTTTCAACAAAGATTTGGTTGTCTTAAAGAACACCTCAAATATCCCAACGCATCCCAAAGATTCCAACAATTTTATGTTCCGAAAGAGTGCAATCAGTGCTGAGGATAGCAAGCCATTCATTCTTCTTGTTTCTGTTTTGAACGAATATAACTTTTACTGGTGTTCTATTCGCCATAACTGTATAAATGGAGCGAAGGATACCCTTTTTCGACTGAATGGGTTGAGCTAAGTGATAGAGCTGCTTTAATGAAACCAATTTTCCGTCAACGTTATATCGCTGTTTTGTTTCTTTTACCATGCCAATCACGTCTAAACCTTGTGCAATAATGGTTTTGACAAGTGGAGGTAGGGTAAACCAAGAATCCATTAACACATAGCTGCTGGCTTTTGTCAATTATCATAGAATCATAGCAGGTTTCGATTCCAATTTAGTTTTTAAAGCCAATTCACGTGGCTTATTTTTTGATTGTATGAAAGGTTATCTTTGATGTTCTGCGATCCTGTTTTAGAAAGGGAGGACGGAGCACCTAATTCATGCTGATTCTCAAGTGAGAAATGAAACCTGTATTAAAAGGGAGGCTTATTTTAAAACAGGTTCGTTTTTTAGGTAAAATGTGTATTAAAAAATAGAAAATTGCAATTGAAAAACCTATGAATGCGCTTAACACTCTTTTTTGGCACGGAACTTGCATTATAAAAAGTGTAAAACATTAAAAGAGAGGAGCAAGACAAATGATCTCAGTCATAATCAGCGGCCATGGCGATTTTGCCACTGCCCTAAAAGGGTCATCAGGAATGATATTCGGTGAACAATATGATCTGATTGCGGTGCCATTTTTAAAAGGGGAAGGAATCCAGACACTTCAAGAAAAATATAACCAAGTGCTGGACACCATTCCAGAAGAAAATGAAGTTCTTTTTTTGGTAGATATTTTTGGAGGAACTCCCTATAATGCTGCTACTCCACTTATCTTTCACAATCAAAGGTTCGACATGGTTTCAGGCGTGAATCTGCCCATCCTGCTAGAGGTATTAAGCATGAGAGAAAGTGTCCCGCTTAAAGAAATGCTGGGCAAATTAAAGAAAGTAAATGAAGAAGGTTTCCAGGTCTGTAGTGAACATTTGGAAAAAATCAAAGAAAATAACCTGGTACTGGAAGGAGATTTACTATGAAAATTGTATTATCAAGAATTGATGACCGTTTCATCCACGGTCAAGTATTGACAAGGTGGATCAAAGTGCATGAAGCTGAAAGAATTATCGTCGTTTCAGACGAAGTAGCAGCAGATGAAATGAGAAAAACATTGATTCTTTCTGTTGCACCTTCAAATGTGAAGGCAAGCGCAGTCTCGATTTCCAAGATGGAAAAAGCGTTTCACAGTCCAAAGTATACGGACACCACCGCAATGCTGCTTTTTGAAAGACCATCGGATATCGTAGCACTTGTTGAAGCAGGAGTCCCAATTAAAACGGTCAACGTTGGCGGCATGCGGTTTGCCAATGACCGAATACATATCACAAAATCTGTCAGTGTTTCTGAAGAAGACATTATTGCTTTTGAAAAATTAAATCAATTAGGTGTGAAACTTGAATTACGGCAATTGCCTTCAGATTCTAGTGAAGATTTTATTCAGAGATTAAGATCTGAAGTCAAATAAAATTGGGAGGTGCAATTTATGTCGACGATACAAATTATTCTCTTATTAATTATTGCTGCCATTACGGGGATTGGAAGCGTATTGGATGAAGGGCAAACCCATCGTCCGCTTATTGCCTGTACATTGGTAGGGGCGGTCCTGGGAGATCTGAAAACTGGAATTATTTTAGGTGGTACCCTTGAAATGATGGCCTTAGGCTGGATGAACGTTGGACTTGCCATGGCGCCGGATACAGCGATCGCATCCGTTATTTCAACCATTCTGGTTATTACAGCACATCAAGGTGTTGGCGAAGGGATCGCAGTTGCCATTGCGTTAGCTGCAGCTGGCCAGGCATTAACGATTTTTGTTCGTACCCTAACTGTCTTTTTAATCCACCGTGCTGACAAATATGCGCAAGAAGGCAATTTTAAAGGAATTGAAATCATGCATATTACAGCAATGGCCTTCCAGGCATTAAGGGTTATGATTCCAACATTGATTGTTGCTTTAATCAGTGTTAGTGCCGTTCAATCGTTCCTGGGGCATATTCCGGAAGTCATCACAAAAGGGCTGCAATTAGGCGGCGGAATCATCGTAGTAGTAGGGTATGCAATGGTTATTAATATGATGAACATTCCTCACTTAAAGCCTTTCTTCTATATAGGGTTTTTGTTGGCGGCGTTTACAGGTTTCAACTTAGTAGGCTTTGGTGCACTTGGACTATGCCTTGCATTATTGTATCAACAAGTCATGCAAAGAAATAATTTGCAGCCGGCAGCATCACAGGCTGCGGCAGGACAGGCAGCTGTCTACGATGATGATGATCTCGATGCCTAACATAAAACCTTAAGGGGGAATTGGAATGATGGAAACAGAAAAAAAATTATCGAAAAAAGATATTTTTAGCATGTTTATTCGCTCAAACTTTTTACTTGGCTCGTTTAATTTCGAGCGGGTACAGGCGATGGGATATTGTTTTGTTATGATCCCGGCCATTAAAAAATTGTATGGCCCGGGAGCAGAAAGAAATGAAGCGCTGAAACGCCACTTGGAATGGTTCAATACGCATCCTTGGCTAACTGCACCAATTTTTGGTGTCACAGCGGCAATGGAAGAACAGATGGCAAATAATAAAGGTATTGATGCAAAAGCAATCAGTGGAATGAAAATCGGATTAATGGGGCCATTGGCCGGTGTAGGCGATCCGATTTTCTGGGGAACACTGCGTCCAGTTTTAGCAGCCTTGGGAGCATCCTTGGCGTTAGGTGGAAACCTCGCCGGACCGCTATTATTCTTTTTATTGATTAATGCAATTAGATTGAGCACGAAATATTACGGATTAAAGTATGGCTATGTCAAAGGAATGGAAATTTTAAAGGATCTCGTCGGCAATCGCATTTTAAAGCTGACAGAAGGCGCTACGATACTCGGGTTGTTTGTCATGGGGGCGCTCGTGTCGAAGTGGACCCATATTGATATCCCCATTGTCGTTTCAAGGATAAAAGATGATGCAGGAAAGGTGAATGTTCAAACCGTACAAAATGTATTGGATAACATTTTACCTGGTTTATTGCCATTAGGGTTAACATTATTAGTTGCATGGATGCTTCGTAAAGGGGCCAATCCTCTGTTAATCATCTTGGGGATTTTTGTAATAGGTATCGTTGGTTATTGGGCTGGTTTTTTAGGATAGTAATATTTATTCTAGTAGGCATTATACAAATTTCAGAAAAGGGGGTTGCAGGTGTCAAAGTCTGCAGCCCTTTTATACATAAAAAACACGTAGGAGAGAGTATAAATGACAAACATTAAAGCAGTTTTCAGCGATATTGATGGCACCTTGTTAAACTCCAACCATGAAATTTCTAGCTCAACAAAACAAACCATTCATAATGCCGTTCAAAAAGAAATCGAATTTATCTTAATTTCTGCAAGAATGCCAAGCGGTATGAAAGCAATTTATCATGAGCTTGAATTAACATCTCCGATTATATGTTACAATGGCGGATTAATTTTGGAAGAACCGGAAGTTAACGAAAACACTAAGATTCTTTATAGTGCAACGATTTCCAAAATGGCCGTGAATCACATCTATAATCTGACCAAAAGAAAATATCCCGATGTGAGCTTTAACCTGTTTAGTTATGATCAGTGGCTAGTCGACAATCAAGAAGACAAATGGACAAAACAGGAGAGGGACATTATTCAAGTGCAGCCTTTGGAAGTCCATATAAAAGACCATATTGCCAAAGATGAAGCGGTCCACAAAATTCTTTGCATGGGGGAACCTCATCTTATTTCAGAGCTGGAAGCTGAATTAAACGGTTTATCTTTAATTGTCTGCTGTTACCGTTCAAAGGATACCTATTTGGAAATTACCTCCAATGTTGCGTCGAAAGTGCTGGCGATCAAAGCACTGGAAGCGTATTTTGCCGTACATTCCGAAGAGTTGATGGCAATTGGTGACAATTATAATGACAAGGCTATGATTGAATATGCCGGCATCGGGGTAGCGATGGGAAATGCACCTCAACAGGTGAAAGATGCCGCAGATTTTGTTACAAAAAGTAATGATCAAGAAGGAATGAAATGGGCGCTGAAGACAATTATTCAATTTTAATCTATTAACTTGTATAATAAAGGAAAACTCTTATCAATCACAGGGGGCACCTATGAGAAGAATTGATAGAATATACAATCAGCTGTTGAATAATTTCTCTGAATATACCTTAGAGGAACTATTGAGCAAACAAGGTAACTCCGCACAAGAAATTGCCGAACAATTGGAAATGGAGAGATCGAATATCAGCTTTGAACTGAACAATCTCGTTCGGATTCAAAAAGTAATTAAAATCAAGACCTTCCCGGTACGTTATGTGCCTGTAGAGGTTGTGGAGAAGGCCTTTCATAAAAAATGGGATATTCGGCAGATGGAAGTAGACCAGCTAAAACATCCAGCTAATCAAATAAATCAAACCATACAAGCGAATCCCTTTGACCTGATGATCGGTGCAAACGGGAGCTTGAAAAAATCCATTTCCCAGGCAAAAGCAGCGGTTCTTTACCCGCCAATTGGTCTGCATATGCTGCTGTTGGGGCCTACAGGAGCAGGAAAATCTCTGTTTGCAAACCGCATCTATCAGTTTGCCTTATTTTCGGAAAGGTTGAAACCAGGAGCCCCTTTTATTACATTTAACTGTGCTGATTACTATAATAATCCACAGCTATTGCTTTCTCAATTATTTGGCCATAAACAAGGATCGTTTACTGGTGCGAACGGCGATAAAGTTGGTTTAGTTGAACAAGCAAACGGTGGCATTCTTTTTATGGATGAAATTCACCGCCTCCCGCCTGAAGGTCAGGAAATGCTCTTTTATTTTATCGATCACGGCACATATAACCGCTTGGGAGAAACGGACCATAAACGAACATCAAAGGTACTAATGATTTGTGCAACAACGGAGAATCCCGGTTCGACTTTATTGAAAACCTTTTTGCGAAGAATTCCGATGACGATTCACATTCCGTCTTTTGATGAACGGTCACTTAAAGAAAAGATCCAATTAACCACATTTTTATTAGGAAAAGAAGCGGAACGAATTAATAAAAATCTAAATGTACATATTGATGTGTTAAATGCACTTATACATTCCGCCAAATTCGGAAATGTCGGCCAGTTGAGATCCAATGTGCAATTAGTCTGTGCTCACGGATTTTTAAATAATTTAGAGAGTGAATCTGTGGTGGATCTGACGGTTCGAGACTTGCCGGATGAATTAAAACGCGATTGGATTTCAAACAGCAAAAAATTTGAGATGAGTAAAGCGATTTCTGAATATGTAAATATCAAGACGATTATTTCCCCAATAATAGAAGATGAAGTGACAAAAATAGATGATGAACTTTCTTTTAATTTATATCAATTAATTGAAGAAAAAATCCAGGTGTTAAAGAATGAGGGGTTTTCCGATACGGAGATTAATCAGTATATTTTAACCGATATTCATCTCAATATTAGAAGTTTTTTTTCTGGGAAGACGTTTCCTAACTCAAATTTACTTAAATTTGTTGGAGATGATGTAGTTCAATTTGCAAAAGAATTAAAAATGGTGGCGGAAAAAGAACTAAGTTGCAAATTTGACCGAAAGTTCATTCATTTCCTAAGCATGCATATTGAGGCATTTTTAAAACGCGGGAAACAGAACGATGTATTAAATGCGCAGGAAACAAATGAAATCCGCGATACATATTGGAAAGAATACCATGTTGCCATGATCTTTAAAGAGAAAATTCAAGAGTTTTTTAAGGTAGTGGTTCCGGAAATAGAAGTTATTTATTTAACCATGCTCATTCAATCCATCAAGTCATTAGAAGAGTATAAACGAGTGGGAATTGTAGTTGCTGCCCACGGAAATAGTACAGCAAGCTCGATGGTGGAAGTGGCAACGGAGCTCTTGGGAAGTACCCCAATTGTTGCGATTGATATGCCTCTAAATGTGTCCCCATCGGAAATTGTCGATAACCTGACAGAAGGAATTAAACAGGTTGATGAAGGAGAAGGGGTCTTAATGCTTGTAGACATGGGCTCCCTTGCGATGCTGGAGAATCAGTTAGAAGAAAAAACAGGGATCAAAATAAAAACCATCAGCAATGTCACCACTTCAATGGTACTGGATACGGTAAGAAAGGTGAACTATTTAGATCTGAATTTATATGCCATTTATGATTCAGTCAAGAAGGACTTTATGGAATTGTTCGATAAGCAAACAAATTCCTCCAGCAAACAGAAAGCATTGGTTTCCATATGTACAACAGGCAGCGGCACGGCAAAAAAACTGGAGGAAATCTTAAGAGCAATCGTAAGCAAAGTGTCTAAGGAGCCAATAAAAATCCTGACTGTTTCTTCAATTAAGCTGGCAAGCAATATAAAAGAAATTCAAAAAGATTATGAGATTCTCGCAACTGTAGGGACGAAAAATCCTAAGATCAATGCCCCGCATGTATCTTTAGAAATTCTCATTGAAGGAGAAGGCGAAAAAATCATTCAACAAGCGATTACAAATGGAAAAATACCATTTTGTGCCGAACAAACGGGAGCCAATATCGTCGTGCAAGAACTTTGTGAGGATAGCTTGAGAAAGCATCTAGTGTTTTTGAATCCCTATCATATTACCGTTCTTTTACTGGAATGGGTGCAAAATATGCAGGATGAATTGGCGATTGCCATTAATAACACATTTATCTTTAGAATCATTATGCATACAGCTTTTACGTTTGAAAGAATGATTCAAAATAATCCAATCGCTTTTCCGGAGGATGAGGAGATTGATGACCATCTGAAAAAGATTTATGAGATAACGGAGAAAACGTTAAAACCTATAGAAGAAAAACTTGGGTTTAAAGTAACCCGAGACGAAAAGCTATTTATCGCAGCGATTTTTGCAGAAGAAGTATAATGGGATTCATTGTCCGAACATTTTAAAGCTTTGATGCTTAAAGCGACTGAATGGGTTGAGCTAAGTGATAGAGCTGCTTTAATGAAACCAATTTTCCGTCAACGTTATATCGCTGTTTTGTTTCTTTTACCATGCCAATTACGTCTAAACCTTGTGCAATAATGGCTTTGACAAGTGGAGGTAGGGTAAACCAAGAATCCATTAACACATAGCTGGCAGTTATTCCATTTGCCAGAGCACGTTTGATCATATCAGGAATCTGTTCAGGTTCTGACTAGGCAAAGACAGTGACGGGAAGAGAAGACAGAAGAAGAAGAGGGGATTTAAAACAAAAAGGGAAGCCCAACAAGCACTTTTTGCTGCTGAAAATAAATTTAATAACGGTTTAATTATGGCTGATACAACCAATATGAAATATAAAGATTACCTCCAAGAATGGATACAAACAAAGAAAATAATTGTTGGTATCCATATGCAACAATTAATAGAAAGTATAGTCAAGAATCATATTAATCCCAAATTGGGTCATATGGAATTAACCAAAATTAAACCAATCCATATTCAATCGCTAATAAACCAGTTGGCGGGGAAAGGTTACTCCTCAGAGACGATTATAAAAGTTCGCAGTGTAATTAGAAATTCAATGGAGCATGCATGTGACTTGGACTTAATATCTGTAAATAGTGCCGTCAAAGTGAAGTTGCCCAGAGCTTCTAAAAAAGTTGATATTGAGGTTTGGAATAAAGATGAAGTGAACCACTTTTTGAGGGCGGCAAAAGAAGACCGTAATTTTGTTCTTTTCCATTTAGCAATTATGGCAGGGATGCGCCAAGGTGAATTATTAGGTTTAAGATGGAAAGATGTTGATTTAGAAAAAGGGCTAATAAGAATGTCCCAAACGTTAAGCCACGATTGGAAACAGTTTCTAGAGGGGGCGAAAACAAAGTCTAGTATAAGGACAATACAAATTCCAAAGCCTACAACAAAATTGTTAAAGAAGCAAAAAGTTCATATCTCAAAGGAAAAGTTGGAGATGGGGCAAGATTACGAGGATCACGATCTTGTCATTTGTACTAAACTTGGTACTCCATTAAATCCTGCAAACGTAAGACGGACTTTTAAGAGGCTCTTGAGTCAGGCAGAAGTTAAGAGCATTCGCTTCCATGATTTAAGACATACCCATGCAACCTTATTACTTTCTGAAGGTGTTAATGTGAAAGTTATTTCAGAAAGACTAGGGCATAGCAATATAAAAATTACTTTAGATACGTATTCTCATATTCTACCGACCATGCAGCAAGAAGCGGTAGATAAGCTTAATGATCTAATTTTATAGTTTAGCAAAAAATGAAAAATGTGACCGATGTGACCACTAAAGAAAAAACCCCCTACATGGTAGGGGGAATAAAAATAAAAACCCTTATACACCAAGGGTTTCATCGTATGGAGACTATCGGGATCGAACCGACGACCTCTTGCATGCCATGCAAGCGCTCTCCCAGCTGAGCTAAGCCCCCTTATTTCAGGTACAAGTGAAATTATATCCTCATTTTTATAAACTTGCAAGAGGAAATTTTGGGGAGGCAAAAATTTTTTTATCTCTAACTCATACTCTCAATTTCAACCTTCTGAACTCCTTCTAGCACGGAAACTGAAGCATATACATCTGTAATCTTTTCCCGATAATCCACAGCTACTAAAATTTTTACCAAATGATCACCATCGTCTAGATCCTTAATCCGAATTCGGCGGATAATATATTTTTTCTCAAGTAATGAAGAAAAGACTTTATCGATCTGGTTTTGATCTCTAATAAATAACTGAAGCATGATTTCCTTTTCTCGCAATTGCTTCGGACCGAGAAGCTTCATGATAAAAGGAATAAACTCTACACTTATAATTAATAAAGCAACACCAACAAATGCTTCAACATAGAATCCGGCGCCCACTGCAATCCCAATTCCAGCTGCTCCCCAGATCATAGCTGCTGTGGTTAAACCAGATATGCTATCATTCCCCCTTCGAAGGATAACACCTGCACCCAAGAAACCAATTCCTGACACGATCTGTGCAGCCAGACGCAATGGATCCATTGTTATTTTTACTTCTTTCGAGACTGGGAAAGTATAAGCTGATTCAATAGAAACAATGGTTAATAAACAACTGACAACAGAAATGACCAAACTAGTCTTTAATCCCACTGGTTTTCTTTTTAATTCACGTTCAAGACCGATTATCAGACCAAAAACAGCAGAAATACCAAGCTTTATTAATATATGCATATCAAGACTGCTCATATTTTCACGTCCATTTTCAATTCAATTATTGTTCATTTTTGATGATTTAATATACGATAAAGAAAAAATACCCTAACAAGATTTTACACATAAAGGAGTTCATTATGGAAGAACCAAAAATAAATCCGTATGCGGTTCTCGCAATCGGTGTATTATCTGTATCGGCATCAGCCATATTTGTGAAACTGTGCTCGGCTCCATCCGGGACAATTGCCTTTTATCGTTTATTTTTTTCGGTAATCCTTATGCTTCCACTATTTTTAACAAAAAAACATATTGCGGAACTGCGGCTGATTACAAAAAAAGACTGGCTTTATTCGGCTATTGCGGGAATTTTACTAGCCTTTCACTTTATTTTATGGTTCGAATCCCTAAACTACACCTCTGTGGCAAGTTCAACAGTATTAGTAACACTTCAGCCAATCTTTGCTTTTATAGGTACTTTCTTATTCTTTAAAGAAAAGTTATCAGGAAAAGCAATCCTCAGCGGTATCATTGCAGTTGCTGGTAGTGTAGTTATTAGTTGGGGGGATTTTCAAATAAGTGGAACGGCATTATTTGGGGACTTCCTTGCCCTAATTGCCTGCGCTTTTGTGACTGGTTACTTACTATTTGGTCAGGATGTTCGAAAAAGGGTATCCCTAATTACATATACATTTGTACTCTATTTTATGAGTACCATTACATTATTCGTATATGCCTTACTTGCGGATCAACCTCTTTATCCTTATCCGGCTAAAGATTGGATCTATTTTATTTTATTAGCTCTTTTACCTAACTTATTAGGGCATTCATTATTTAACTGGTCACTAAAATGGCTTAGTACTTCAACTATATCCATGGCCATTTTATTTGAACCGGTGGGAGCCACCATACTGGCCTATTTTTTACTAGATGAAAAGGTTGTTTTGACTCAAATCTTAGGTGGAATCATCGTGATTGGCGGCATCTTGTTATTTGTAATCGATGAGCGGAAAATAAAAAAGCAAATAAACAGCCCTGCTTAAAAACGCAGGGTATTTCTTTTTAATTAGGCTATGTTAAAGTTACTATTGAATTTAAACCCTATGAATGGGAGAAGAAATTAACAGTCTGTTTAACAAATCCTTTAATAAAGGCTCTGTTAAA
>NZ_JBALNY010000089.1:0-12345 GCF_036962145.1 Bacillus sp. JJ1764
CGTTAATTCCATTGAAGCTATATTTGAAAAATGGTTTTTGTAAGGTGTTAATCGGTCTGGCAAAAGGTAAAAAGAACTATGATAAACGCGAAGACTTGAAGAAAAAAGAAGCCAAGCGTGAAATCGAACGTGCCTTCCGTGAACGTCAGAAAATGTAGCTTACAAAAAATTACAATTGAAAATTCCTTTGAGTGTGTTATAATAAGTTTGTCGCTAAGATGCGACACAAACTGAAGGCTCAACAACTTGCCAGTTTCCAAAACGTCTTGCTGAAGTTTCAGCACATTTTATAATGGGGACGCTACGGATTCGACAGGGGTAGTTCGAGCTTAGGTTGCGAGTCGAGGGGATCGGCCTCGTTAAAACGTCAAAGCCATTAACTGGCAAAACTAACAACAACTTAGCTTTCGCAGCTTAATACTGCATAGCTGTTCGCCCCTCCATCGCCTATGTGGTAGGGTAGCGGACTCACTCTTAGTAGGCTACGCCGGATTCCACCGCCTGAGGATGAAGGAAGAGAACAACCAGGCTAGCTGACCGGACGCCGGTCGATAGGCAAATGGCTCAGCGAAACCCTAATATATCGACTACACTCGTAGAAGCTTAAGTGCCGATATCTTTGGACGTGGGTTCGACTCCCACCGTCTCCACCAAATACATACTTTGGTGGATTTTTTATTTTTGTGTGACTTGGACCATAATATTGCCGCTTTGGCAACGATATGCTTTAAAAAACTGCTGGCAAGAATATGCTTCAAATATGTAAGAACTGTAGAAACTAACCTTCTGCAGTTCTTTTTATTTTAAGTTAATACCCCATAGAAACAACTTATAAGACTGCATACCATTTTTATTTATCAATGATTACTAAAAGAGAGGAAAAGTTCCCAATTAGTCTAAAGGAAGAAGTTACACATTTTAAAACAGGGCTGAATGCTCTGTCTTTTTTTATCAGCGTACAATTTTATTTTATTAACTTATTAACAAATACTTTAAGTACATAACTATTAACAGACTCTTTTTATTCCTGAAACCTCAAAGCCTTCTCATTTCCTTATGCATTTAGTTTTATCATTTTCCATTGGGGGTTGACCTAAAGGAGTCATACTTGAAGTCTCTTGTATGAACAACATTCCCTAACGGAACAACGGCCAATTTTTTAGGCCCAAGGAAGATGTAGAATTATTAGTGTTTAAAAATGCAAGAGAGGGGTGAACATGGCTAATGGTGTTCTGCTATTCATCCATTTTAAGTTCCTTTCCAAATGGTATATTTAGTATAGTACTTACTAAAACATAAAAATGCATAGAGAATTAGAAGGAAATAAATACATGCAAATGTAAAGGTAAATGATATGATTATCTAATATGCTCAGCATGGATGACACGCGAAATAAGTGTTTAAAATATTGAGTGTGAAAAAATTTTTTTGATAGGATGACAAGATGAAAAATGAAGTCACTTTAACGGTAAAGGGCAAGTTCGCAAATAAATATAAAAGCGGTTATCCGCTCATATCAAAGGAAGCCATACTTAATTTGAACGAAGATACTAAAGACGGAACGATTATCCGTCTTGTTGATGAAAAGAATAAGTTCATAGCAAGAGGCTATTTTGGCAAACAAAACAAAGGTTATGGATGGGTACTTACCCGAAACGAGAATGAACAGATTGACCATAGTTTTTTTGTAAATAAAGTGAGAGGTGCAATCAACGATCGGGAACCTTTTTTTAATAGCCCGGATACCAATTGCTTCAGAATCGTAAATGGCGAAGGTGATGGTTTAGGCGGATTAACCATTGAGTATTTTGATGGCTATTATTTAATCAACTGGTATAGCAAAGGAATTTACCATTTTCGTGAGCATATTATTAATGCGCTGAAGGAGTTAGTGGAGTTTAAAGCCATTTATCAAAAGAAAAGATTTGATGTCAGTGGGAAATATATTGAAGAAGATGATTTCGTAGAAGGAGAAAGAGGAACCTTCCCGATTATCGTAAAAGAAAATGGAGTAAGCTTCGCTGTTTACTTAAATGATGGTGCGATGGTTGGTGTATTTTTAGATCAAAGAGATGTAAGAAAAAGAATCCGGGATGCTTATGCGGAAGGAAAGAACGTACTGAACACCTTTTCCTACACTGGCGCCTTTTCAGTATTTGCGTCCATCGGAGGCGCAAGTAAAACAACAAGTGTGGATTTAGCAAATAGAAGTTTAAACAAAACCATTGAGCAATTTAGTTTGAACGGTCTGGATTATGACTCACAGGATATCATTGTTGAAGACGTATTCCAATACTTTAAGTTTGCGGTAAAAAAGCAGCTAACGTTTGATATGGTTATACTGGATCCTCCAAGCTTCGCAAGGTCAAAGAAGTTGGTATTCAGCGCTGAAAAGGACTACAAAAATCTTTTAAAGGAAGCTATTTCTATAACTAAAGATGAAGGGATTATCATAGCGTCCACCAATTCCAGTTCTTTTAATATGAAAAAATTCAAAAGTTTTATTGATCAGGCATTTAGAGAAACAAACAAAAAATATCTGCTCATTGAGGAATTTACCCTTCCAAAGGACTTTAAAACAATAAAAGAATTCCCAGAGGGCAACTATCTTAAAGTTGTGTTTATTAAGAAATTGCCATAGAAAAATGTGAATGATATCAATCCAGTAATGTAAAGGAATGGGTTATTAAAAATAACCTCATTTAGATACATACAGGGGAACCGTATCATAAGTAAGTGAGGTTTTTTAAAACAGGCACATTCGCTTCATGTGAATGTGCCTATTTGATTTGTATCTCTACTAAAGTATCTGTTGCATTTAAGTAAGTCACTTTACAGGTAACTGTTTCTTCTTTTAAGTAAGAAAATTCATCGCCATCTGCCGAAAAATTTAAACGTTAATGTAAATATTATTTTACGCTGATTTCTTTTGTTTTTGGTCAAAAAAATGACAAAAGAATGTTAGCAGACTTGCACAGACTGCAACTACTCCACCGACCCATGTAACAATCATTAAATTCCCTTGATGATATACAATTCCTCCTAATGCAGAACCAAAGGCGATGCCTACGTTGCTTGCCACTGGCATAAGTGAAGCAGCGAGTCCTTTAGCATTTGGCTGATAAATTCCGGCGAGGTCTATTAAATAAAGCTGAGTAGATGTTGTTAAGAGGATGGTCATTAACGACATTAAGCAAATGTTTACGAGTCCTAAAATGAAATGATTTGTAGTCCAAAATAAACTTGTCAGAACAACTGCTTGCACAAGAAAAACAAGCCGAAGGCGACCGATTGCATTGTGGCTGGCAATTTTACCGGCGAGGATGTTGCTGAAAATCGAGATAAACCCGTAACCAAATAAGATTAAACTAATTGAATTATATGGTGCTCCCATTTCCTTCAAGATAGGAACAAGGTAAGTAAAGACGGCATAAGTTGCGCCAAATCCGAGAGCAGGAATGAAAAAGCCATCAAAATTTGTGGCTTGGTCATTAAAGAAAACTGATCACGTATCGAACTGCATACTTGGCTGAGTCTATTAGGTAAGACAAAATAGGTGGCCAAAAACGCCAATCCTCCTAGGAAAGTGGTTAACATGAAAGTGGCATTCCAGCCGTACCATTCGGCGATTACAATACCAATTGGCACTCCAACGACATTTGCAAGTGTGAAACCACCGAAAACGAATGATATAGCAAGTCCTCGTTTGTTAGTCGGCATGGTTTCACTTGCAACAATCATGGCTAGAGAGATTAATACTCCTGTTACAATCGCTGTCATAATCCGAAGTGCAAGGAGCATGATGTAGCTCGTCGATATTACGCACAAAGCATTCAGGACGATGAAAGATCCTATCAAAAACAACATCCATTTACGCTTTGGAAAATGACTTGTTGCTGACATCACTAGTGGTGTGGCGATAGCAAAGGTAATTGTAAACGCAGAAACGAGTGTGCCTGCTTTTGCATTTGTCATATGGAAAATAAGGGTTCTTTGAGGTAACATTAATATGCTTTAATTAATTACATTTATTTAATTTAATCACATATTTTTTTGTGACGTAAAGCATAAAATTTCCGTTTGGAAACTTTATGCTTTATTTTTTTAGGGAATTTTATGCTTGATTTAAGTAAATCAAATTTAGGGTTTATATCTTTCTCAATTTCTTTTATGACACCTTCAGAGTCATGCTATCATTATTTAATAGAGAAATATACTCTATCCTAACAATATATGATTCAGATAATTAAGAAAATAAAATTGGGATATTTGAAAATGAAAGAGGTGCATAGTAATAATGAACTCTGACGTTAAATTATCAATAAAAGAAATATTAGAGAGTCGGAACTTTCAAGATGCAAAAGTAATAGCAGGAAAAGCTGGACTTTATCGAACGGTGAAATGGGTTCATGTTATGGAAGTAACCCAAATTGAAAAGCTCTTAAATGGAAATGAACTGATCCTTTCGACAGGCGTTGGATGGAATGGAAATAAAGAGATTTTTCTTGCATTTTTCAAAAAATGTTCTTATTTTCCATAAATTTATGTTATTTCCGTCACACTTTTGATTTTCATTCAACAGTACAATCATATTGATTTTATCAAGGAAGTGGGGCTAATACCATTTTAGGTAATTTGTAGTTAGGTACACAAACATTAAAGGGAGGGAATCGTTTTGTTCAAAATTTTTATCTTTGTGTTAATCGCAGTAACATTAATAATGCTTAGTATTTTCATGGATGGAATGATCGATCTTTATAAGCAGGAAGAAGAGAAAAGAAAAAATACGGTTAGAGATGGATTGGAAGGTTATTTGGATCAAGTATTTGGATTTGGCCGTGTTAGAATCTTTAAGACCCTAATTGACGCTGACGGAAGTGTAAGATACGTCGTATATTTGCCAAAGTATGAATGGTTTAAAGCACCTACATATACGTGGTACGAAGTGTACCTCACTAATAAAGGCTTTAGACATAATGAATTTCAAGCATAAACTCCAGGTTTAGTTAAAGAAGAAGTGAAAAATGTCAATTTCTAACGTTTTTCACTTCTCTGTTTTAAAAGATATATATTCCCATCGGCAATTTAAGGCCAAGGTAAACTGTAACGATTAAAATGACCAAAAACAAACTCCAAAAAACTGCCACCTTTTTCCCCTTTTTCCCCTCTGCAAGAATCATTTCAAATAAGCCAATCATTAGAATTCCTAAAACAGCTTTTAAAACATAGAGAATGGTTATTTTATATAAAGAGAACAACATCATAACTCCTGTTAGGATGATTAAAAGATACATCACACGGAGAATCATTTTCAAAACTTTTGTGCTTCGGCCTTTATTTTGTAAGAGTAATATAATCCCAAACAAAATGATAGTTAGTATAATTGTAGTTATGTGTGCATGAGTCATGGATTTCTCTCCAATATGTAGAATAGTTTTCTGTATTAGCCTAGAATTTCTTCCAGGAATGCATTAAATTCCGCCTCGTCGAACAAATCTAACACATGATCATCATCGAAACGATTTTCTGAAAAGTCTTCTTTATTCATACCTATACTGTTGTTTGGAAAAGACATTTTTGTATCTGCCAAATCTGCTTTTGCTAAAATGTCATTAGCCAACTTCTCAAACTTCTTCGAATGATTCAATTGAAAAAAGGCAAGCTTATCCATAGTTTCTGCTTTTATCAAAATAATTGATTCCTTATTTCTTCCTCCTGCTACAACCAATTTTTCATGATGCTCAAATTTTTCCCTTATTGATAGTGGAAGTTCAATTTGACCATTCTTATCTATAGTTGTTGTACCCAAAAAACCTCTATAATCAATCAATTGCACTCACCTCCTAAAAGTAGGTTAAATCATACTTTTCATATGAACAATCCATTTCACAGAATGTACATATGGCGAAATTTTGTCAGATTTATCCTCTGGAATGGCTGCTTACTGCCTAATTTATTTCTTCCTTTAACATTTTCAATAAAAAAGGCACACTTTCTATTCAAACATGGAAAAGGTTTTATGGGTTTCTTATACTAATTTTTGCCTATTCCATACTTATTCAAGGCAAATAGGTGACGAAGGCGGTAAAAGGACTTGTATTTTCCAAATCGAAGCAATATGATTACCCTTGGGTCAAAATAGAAGAATATTAGAAGAACCAAAGAAAGAAGGTTAATTTCCCATGAAGAGCAACACAAACTATGTTCCATCAAGATTTAATGCCCTATCAAAAACAGACGATAACGGGGTTATTCTTTTCAATAGTTATAATGGAGCTATAGTTCATTTTTCAGAGGATGAGAAAACAACCGTATTGTCCTCTCTTAAACAAGAAGGATTAACGGAACTGGAAACCGAAATGCAACATGACTTATATGAAAATGGGTTCTTAGTTTCCAGCCAAATAGATGAAAGTAGGAGAGCACAGTATCTCCATCAATCTCTGCACCGGACAGATGTGATGCACCTCGTCCTAATGCCAACTGAAGCTTGTAACTTCCGCTGCACCTACTGTTATGAATCGTTTACCCGTGGAAAAATGAACCGCGACACCATCAATGGACTAAAAGCACTCGTAAAAGAAAGAGCTACTAATCTCTCACAATTAAATATTAGCTGGTTTGGCGGTGAACCCTTGCTTTCATTAGATGTTATTGAGGAACTCTCTCACTCTTTCATGGAAAGTGCTAGGGATAACCGAATCCATTATGCTTGTGATCTTGTGACAAATGGATATTTATTAACCAAAGAAGTCTTCCAAAAATTACTCTCTTGGGAAATCAGACAGTTTATGATTACGATTGACGGGGTTGAGGAAGTCCATGACGGTCGTAGACATTTTACCGGTGGAGGGAGAACATTTGATACCATTATCAAAAACCTAATTTCCTTGAAAGAAGTCGAAGATTCGTTTGATATAACCATCAGGGTAAATTTTGATGACAGCAATCTTGAAGAAATGCCTAGACTGATAGAGTTTATTAAAGAACAATTTGCTGATGATCAACGGTTTAGTATCCTGTTTCGACCTGTGGGCCGATG
This sequence comes from Bacillus sp. JJ1764, assembly GCF_036962145.1. Classification (NCBI taxonomy): domain Bacteria; kingdom Bacillati; phylum Bacillota; class Bacilli; order Caryophanales; family Bacillaceae; genus Bacillus; species Bacillus sp. JJ1764. The sequence continues at coordinate 7,043 of NZ_JBALNY010000089.1, forward strand.
GGGTGGTGAAAATAATGATGATCTTCCTGTGTGCAGTCGAATCATTGCAAATACAAAAATTTGGGAGTTTTCCAATCACGCAGTAACTAACGGTATTGGACTAAGTCCTATGGTTGCCGGATCCTTAATGCCAAGCGGCTCTGTTTGCTATGCAGCTAAACCTCACTCTCTAGTGGTAGGCTCTGACGGCCAACTTTATAAATGTACGGTTTCATTAGAAGAGGAAAGAAATCAAGTTGGAAAAATCCATGAAGATGGTACCCTTGACCTTAATTATGATAAAATTGCTCTTTGGGTGACCTCTGGAGAAGAAACGGATACCGTATGTCAATCCTGTTTCTACCGGCCAGCCTGTCAAGGAAATCATTGCCCATATTATCGGATGATGACTGGCGAAAGGCCATGCCCTTACGAGAAAAGGAATATCAAAAAAGCCTTAAACCTGATTTGGAAAAATAGTATACAGGACTAATATCTTTCACCATTTGAAAGGAGGTGAAAAGGAATGAAGGTTTTACGTCCAGCAACATCACCTGTCAGTAAATTAGATTCAGGTAAAATTATGAAATCTGTACCAGGTAACTTGAAATAAGCTGTTACGAACAGTGATTTGGCACTGTTCGCTTCTTAGCATATGAGAGGTATTAGTCTATGAAAATTGAATTACCAAGATTATCTGATGAGTTACCATTAAGGAACTTCCACGACCTTTTTTATGAAGAAGAGGAAGAACTCGAAATGTGCCAGATTATGGACACCGTATTCGAACATGAGGTAACAAATCGGGTTCGATTATATAATATGGTGATAAAAAATTGCAGCTTCATTCATACTGATTTTAACAATATCGATATAACAGACGTTTTGTTTGAGAACTGTGACTTTTCCAATGCAAAACTAAATAAATCTTCTATCCATCGCGTTGTTTTTAAAAACTGTAAATTATTAGGGGTAGACTTTACCGAATCGCGCTTCGGTAATATTCAGTTTGATCATTCCGTTTTAAACTTATCTGCATTTGGAAATACAAAGTTTGAAAAAGTTCTATTTCAAAACTCCTCTTTAAAAGATACCGATATTTTTGATTGCAAACTAAAAAGTGTCCTATTTCAAACCTGTAATCTGGACGGAGCTAATTTTACACAAACATCATTAAAAGGGATTGATATTAGTTCATCCTCGTTTAATTCCCTTATCGTAACTTTTGACGATTTGAAAGGATGCAAAGTCTCAACAGACCAAGCTATTCTATTTGCCAGTTTGATGGGTTTAATCGTGAAAGACTAATGGTGAATGATTCTTTAAAACACATATTTACATGTAAGGACTTCATTAGATGGANNAGTATTATAGTAAAGGATACTTTTGTAGATTAATAACACAGCTGAAAGGAGAAAAGATGAAGTTTTTTAGAAAAATTGGAACAGTTTTATTGGCAGGAGCCATGTTGTTGACGTGCGTGGATTTACCTCATTCTGCATACGCAAGGACCATGACCACAGCCAATGTCAAAGGGATTTTGGATAGTCCTGTAGTTGGATCTAGTCTCGCCGGAACACAAAATGTCAAAGGCTGGTTCTTAGATCAAAGTGGAGTAGCGAAAATCGAAGTAATGGTAGACGGCAATGTGGTTGGAAAAGCTTATTATGGCGATAGCAGACCGGATGTCCAAAGAGCTTACCCATTATTCAATAATGGGAAATCTGGTTTTCATTTTGCTCTCAATACAACAAAATTTTCTGATGGAAAACATACTGTATCCATTAAAGAAACCGCTAAGAATGGTCGCGTTACTACCTTACCCGCAACACCTATTAGCATTGCCAATACCAAGGGAGTATTGGACACTCCAGTTACAAACTCTACTCTTACCGGGACCCAAAACGTAAAAGGCTGGTTTTTGGATGGAAACGGAGTTAAAAAATTAGAGATATTGGTGGATGGAAAAGTGGCTGGACAAGCCGTTTACGGTGATGCAAGACCTGATGTAAAAACGGTTTTCCCTCTATTCAAAAATGGAAACTCTGGGTTTCATTTTGCTTTAGACACTACCAAATTCTCCGACGGTGACCACACCATTGCAGTGAGAGAAACATCAAAAAATGGTCGAGTTACTACCTTACCGGAAAATAAAGTAAAGTTTGAAAATATCAAAGGTGAATTAGATCATCCGGCAGCTGGTTCTACCCTTACCGGAAGCCATGAAATAAAAGGCTGGATTTTAGATCAAAATGGAATATCCAAAATCGAAGTACTGGTGGATGGCAAGGTAGTAGGTCAGGCAGCCTATGGTGATACCAGACTAGATGTAAAAAAGGCTTTTCCTCAATTTAAAAATGGCAAATCAGGCTTCCATTATACTCTTGACACGACTAAATTCTCAGATGGTTTACATACTATTACTATTCGTGAAAAGGCCATGAATGGTAACGTTAAAACTCTACCATCAAGGTCTGTAACCATCAAAAATGTCGAGGGAGTTTTAGATACACCTACTGCAGGTTCCACACTTACAGGAACAAAAAACGTATCCGGCTGGTTCTTGAATGCGCATGGTATAGCAAAAATTGAGGTACTTGTTGATGGCTCAATAGTTGGACAGGCCGCTTATGGTGATGCTAGATTAGATGTTGAAAAAGCTTTCCCACAATTCAGAAATGGTCATTCAGGCTTCCATTACTTTCTTGACACAACTAAATTTACTGATGGTAACCACACCGTTACAATTAAGGCAACAGGAAAAGATGGGTTGATCACAACCTTGCCAAATCGTTCCTTTACGATAAAAAATATAATTGGAACCATGGACAGTCCTACACCAAATTCCACCCTCCAAAAAATCATTAATATATCTGGCTGGTTATTGGATCAAAACGGAGTAAAGAATATTGAAGTATTAATAGACGGTGCTGTAGTTGGTCAAGCTGTCTATGGCGATGTACGAAAGGATGTCCAAAAGGCTTACCCTGATTTCAAAAATGGTAACTCCGGTTATCACTTTTCATTGGATACAACCAAATACACTGAAGGAAAACATACCATTACAATAAAAGCAACTAACAATAAAGGCCAGGTTACAACATTGCCTAGTACAACTGTGGCATTTAATCAATCAGCCTTTACTGTATTTTTAGACCCTGGACATGGGGGATATGATCCAGGTGCAACTGCTGGAGGATATCAAGAAAAAAACTTGAATCTTGCTGTAGCAAAAAAAGTTCAATCCATTCTATTAAATAAAGGCTACACTGTATATATGTCCCGCAGTACTGATACCTTTATTCCCTTACTAGATCGTTCTAGTATGGCCAATAATGCAAAAGCTGATATTTTTGTTAGTATCCACACGAATTCAACAGGAACTGGTGCTACGTCTGCTTCTGGAATCGAGTCTTTCTATTATGAATATGATCCGGATTATCCTTCCAAAATTAATGATGACATGGATGATAATCCGCAAAGAGTATCAAAGAGTATCACACTAACAAACATAATCCAAAAGAAAATGGCCTCCTACACAGGAGCATATAATCGTGGAACGGCTGGAAATTCCTTTTCGGTTATTCGTGAGTCAGCAATGCCTGCTACGTTGGTAGAGATTGGATTTATCAACAATGACAGTGAACGTAATAAATTAATTACCGATTATTACCAAAACACATTAGCAAGATCTATTGCCGATGGGATTGTGGAATACTTTAAAACATTTTAATCTACTAAAAAGACTACTCCCTGATGATGAAGAAGTAGTCTTTTTTTCATTATATTTCTTTACTAACAATCTTGATAAAAGAAAAAGAAATCCATTAACTCTAATAAATTAGCACTTGTAAAACTAACATTAGTCCACCAAAACCTAGAACAAAAAGAACAACAGGCCAAACGAATCTAAACCAATGAGAATACTTCATATTCAACATTTGTAAAGTCGCCATTACTAATCCGGTTGGTGCTAAGAAGAGCATAGCATACTGTCCAAATTGATAAGCAGTAACAATGACAAACCGTGGGATATCCACCGTATCAGCTAAAGGAGCAAGGATCGGCATAGAAAGAACAGCTAATCCGGATGACGACGGAACGATAAATCCAAGGACAAAAAAGATCAATAACATGGCAAGAATAAAAATTGGCCCACTTACATGCGAAACAAGAGAGGATGAAAATTGAAGAATCGTATCAGAAATCAAGCCTTCATTCATGACGATATTAATTCCTCGAGCAAGACCAATAATTAAGGAAACACCCACTAAACTCGATGCACCATTTACAAAGGCATCGACGACACCTTTCTCGCCAATACCGTTTTTTCCAGTAGCTGTTAAGAACATAATAATAATAGCAAATGTTAAGAATGAAGCAGCCATGGTAGGGAACCACCAGCCCTGAGACATAACACCCCATACCATAAGTGGGAATCCCACAACAAACAATGTCAATATAATTTTTTTACGCACTGTAAATGAAGTATTTTCGTTTCCTTCAGTCGATGCTACAGACCACATTTTATTGAATTCATCACGATCTTCAAAAGAATAAGAGAACGTAGGATCAGCTTTCACTTTTTGGGAATACCAACGTAGATAAAGGACGACAAATATGGCCGCAATAGCTAACCCACCAATCCGCCAAGTAAGACCTTGAGTGAAATTGATTCCTGCGGCATTAGATGCAATGACCACGGAAAAAGGATTAATTGTCGAAAAGCAGGTACCAATTGAACTTGCTAAGAATATAGCCCCTACACAGACGATAGAATCATACTCCATCGCTAAAAAGACAGGAACTAAAATGGGATAAAAGGCTACGGCTTCTTCCTCGATCCCGCATAACGTTCCACCTAAAATCATTAAAATCGAGACCAAGAAAATTAAAAGGAACTCACGCCCTTTCGTTTTTTTCGTCAAAGCTAAAAGACCAGATTCGAACGAACCACTTGCCTTAACAACACCAATCAAACCGCCTAAAACAAAAATAAATACCATAATATCAACAGCCTCTATTGTCCCGCGAATCATACTGTTTGTTATGGTTTCGGGTCCTGCAGGCTTCTGTTTTAATCTTTTATATGTATTTGGAACAGAGACCGGTTTCGTTATTCCTCCTGAAGTGAACTGTTTGATGTCAATCTTAACACCAAGTTTGTTAAGTTCTTCTTGTGTACTAGGAATGGTTTTGACTTTTCCATATGGATCAGTAATTTGCAATTTAGAACTAGATGAATCATAGGATAACTTTGAATAAGACCCTGCTGGAATAGCCCATGTTGCAATCACAGCAACAATCGTTAAGAAAAACAAGAT
>NZ_JBALNY010000090.1:0-8346 GCF_036962145.1 Bacillus sp. JJ1764
ATATTGTATCAAAAATAAATAATTTTTTGAATTTTTTAAAAAATAATTATTACTGATATGGAAGTTTTAGATATTTTTCATTTATTTTTCAGTATTAAGTTGTACACTTTAGATGAATGATACTATTACCAAAAGGAGGAAAAAGAATGTTTAAAGAGGTATTTTCGCATATACATCCGATAGCGGTCCATTTTCCAATTGCCCTGATTATTATTGCAACATGTTATGACTTTTTTTTACTTTTTAAAAATAAACGAATATCACCAAAGCAAGGATTTTGGCTGTGGGCTGTTGCCTTTACCACTGCTTGGATTGCAGTAGGTACTGGTCCAGAGCATGATGCCAGAGGGAATACCAATGTTTTTGAATACCATGAACAGCTTGCGGATGTAGCAACGATTCTTACTTTTCTTGTTGTGGCATTTCGCGCCTACTTTATTTTTAAAAAGAAGGAAATGATCAAAACGATTTTGGCTATCTATTTACTATTTTCTTTCGCTTCCTCTGCTGCAATCCTTTCGGTTGGCTATTTTGGAGGAAAGATGGTTTATGACCAAGGGGTTGGGGTAAAAATGAATGGGAAATATGTGAACCCTCCTAAATCGGGATTTTCTGAACATGACTAATGAAACAGGGCTGTTCATTAAGAGCAGCCCCTTTTCCCTTATTCAATTATATTTTTCATGCCAGAATACATAGTTTTCACCGTATTTTTCACTTCTTCAGGAGACATTCGCATGGCCTCCTCTGACCTGCCATAACCAATCTCTACTTTCCCTTCAGTTAATCCTTGAAAAATGGAGTCAGTGAAAGCATTCACATCAGCCCCAAAGGTATGGAGACCAACACCACCCAAGTCGGTATTGACAGCTGGTGGAGCCACCTCAATTACCTCAATAGATGTATTTTCAAGTTGTTCCCTCAAGCTCATAGTGAAGGAATGAAGCGCCGCCTTTGTTGCCGAGTAAATCGGAGCGATTGCCATTGGAGTATAGGCTAAACCAGATGTGACATTGATGATTGCCGCATCTTTCTTCTTCGCGAAAAACGGTGAAAATAGCATAGTCAGATGGAAAGGTGCCTCAATATTGGAGGTGATTTCCTGGTTATAGTAGCTCCATTTATCTTTTGCCTCTGATTTTAATACATGGTAACGCTGCTGTATTCCTGCGTTATTGACGAGTACGTTCACTTCAGGATAAACGTCAGTAACCCAATCGAATAAAGCAATTCGATCCTCCTCGCTTGTTACATCACATGTTCGCGTTATAATTCCCGGAAGCATTTCCTGAGCTTCTTGGAGCTTAGCTTCCCTTCTTCCACAAACAATCACCTTATTTCCTGCCTTAACAAATCGCTCGGCAAAAGCAAATCCTATACCGGATGCTCCGCCTGTGATGAGGATGGTATTTCCAGTGAGTTTCATGGTTTCCCTCTTCTCTGATATGAAAATGACCATACCATTTTATCATTCCAATTCAAAAAACAATTATTATTTCGGCTGCATCCGGATGGCTCCATCAAGCCGGATTGTTTCTCCATTCAGCATAGGGTTTTCGATGATACTTTGGACAAGCTGAGCATATTCATTTGGGAATCCAAGCCTTGGCGGGAACGGAACCATTTTTCCCAAGGCATCCCTTGCTTCCTCTGACAGGGTATCAAACATTGGTGTATGAAAGAGCCCTGGAGCAATGGTCATCACGCGGATGCCGTAACGGGATAGTTCCCTTGCAATCGGCAGTGTCATTCCAACAATCCCACCTTTGGAGGCACTATAGGCTGCTTGGCCGATCTGACCTTCGAATGCGGCCACTGAAGCCGTGTTTATAATGACTCCTCTTTCATTTTGTTCGTTAGCATCATTCTTGGCCATGGCTTCGGCAGCAAATCTGATTACATTAAAACTTCCGATTAGATTAATATTGATTACCCTCGAAAATAAGGAAAGATCATGGACACCTTTACGTCCAAGTACTTTTTCGGCTATTCCAATTCCGGCACAATTAACAACTGTGTTGACTTCTCCTAAAAACTCAACTGCTTTTTGTACGGCTTTTTGAATAGCCGCTTCTTCCGTTACATCTGTTTGTAAAAATAAGACCGCCTCTCCTAATTCCGTTTGAAGCTGCAGGCCGCGTTCTGCAGACTGATCGAAAATAACCGCCCTTCCACCTTTTTTAATGATATTTCTTACGGTAGCTTCTCCCAACCCGGAAGCTCCTCCTGTTACGATTGCCTTGGTATATTGAATCTGCATAATTCATTCTCCCCTCTCATATTCCTACAATTATATTTTGCAAGTAATATGCCAGTGGAAGATCCCTTTCAAGTCAGTTGGCACATCACGTTAAATGTCTATATTTTGGACAGTATTTTTTAATAATGATTTATTTTTGGACAGTTGAATGTTTCTTTAAAATGTTATGATGAAAATGAGATTACTCTTAAACGGAGGTTGGATGGATGCAGCGTCGTAAGTTAGTTATAACCCATAATCTTGAAGTCCCTTTACTTGAGAAGGTGAAAAAAGTCATCCCTGATTGGGAAGTGATTGCCGGCAAAAATAGCGGGCAGGAGCACATCTCAGGGGCAGAAATTATTGCCGGTTGGAAAAAAGGCTTAGAAGAATATTGTCTTGCTCCCGATTCGAAACTAAAATGGCTCCAAACATGGAGTGCCGGCGTCAATTCGTTGCCGCTGGAGGAACTTGAGAAGAAAGAAATTATATTAACAAGTGCAAATGGTGTCCACGCCTACCCTATCTCAGAAACCATCTTTGCCTTGGTACTGGGGTTAACACGAAAAATTCATACATACGTAAAAAATCAACAGGCCAAAACATGGCATCATGCCCATATGAAGCAGGAAATCCACGAGAAGACCATCGGTATTATTGGTGTTGGTACCATCGGAAAGGAAACAGCTAAAATTGCGAAAGCATTTGGAATGAAAGTCGTTGGTGTCAGACACTCAGGACAGCCGTCTGAATTTGTGGACGAAATGTATACCACGGATCAATTATCGCTTCTTTTACCGAAATGTGATTATGTTGTTGTTACCTTGCCGCTTACAAAGGAAACCTATCACTTATTTGGAAGGGAACAATTTAACATAATGAAAGATTCAGCCTTTTTTATCAACATTGGCCGCGGTGAGATCGTGGTTGAGAAAGAATTGATTAAGGCATTGCAGGATGGCGTCATCGCCGGTGCTGGGCTTGATGTTTTTGAAAAAGAGCCCCTTGACGAGGATAGTCCTTTATGGGAGATGGAAAATGTGATTATTACTCCTCACACCTCCGGATCCACGGAGCACTATAATAAGCGGGTCGTCGAGGATATATTAATTCCAAATTTAAAACATTATCTTGTCGGGGAAGGCCCCAAGGTTAATGTGGTGGATTATCGGAAGGGATATTAAAAAAAATAGAAGCTGCCCACCAAAAAACGGGCAGCTTCCATCATAGCTAATAAACAGTCTGTATCCCATTACCGGCCACCGTCATCCACTCAAATTGACGAAGGCGCAATTCGAATAGGGTTAATGGGTCGCGGAACAGTTCTGGCTTCTCATTCATTTTTTCCAAAATATCATTATTTGTTTCTATCTCGGATCGTGTTGCTTCTACAGTTGAAGTTAAGACATTCATCGAGTTCTTAAAGAATAGATTCACATCGCGCTCAAACGATTTTTCAAATAGCTCAAATGCTTGGAAAAATTGTTTGCTGACTACTGCTGCTATTTCGGAATAATCTTCATTTTCAATAAAGGCTTTATACTTGTTGTAAACCACTGTCTTATTTTGAGAAAACGCCCCAAACAATTTCCCTGCACTTTTTAATAAAAATTGGGATGGGGTTCGTTTCAGAACAATATTAAGAGGGTCGAGCTGGAAGCGGCTTGTCATCCGATCGGTATCACGATGCCAATCCTCCACTACTTTAAAATCACAATTTAGTTTCAACCGTTCTTCTCCATACATACGGTTAAATCCATCACTTAACTCATCTAAATATTGCTGACTTAGCACAAACCCCTCCTCACACGTTTTAATCCATTCCTGCAGAGAAGAATAATATTTCGGCAGGAGCTGCTCTAAAAAGGCCTGAAGTCTCAGGTTCATCTCCTGATTAACCTCATTAAGAATGGTACCAAAATCACTTTCCTCTTTTATTAATGACCCGCATTCCCGCAAAATATTGGGTACCGATTCATTAATTTCCTGCTTAATTGGTTCTTTTACGGCAAAAAAGGCACTGGATACCTCCTTAATCTTTTGGGTAATAGTGTCATCCAGTTGATTGACTGAGCCATTTAATTTCAAATACATATCTTCATTCCATCGGACAGCTTCCACTAAGCGATTTTCCAAATCGATTCGTTTTTGGAGCAGGCTGGCAATGGTCGCCCGAATAAAATACAATACCTTAGCCAACCGCTTATCCTTAAGATGTCTAGTCATTTTAATAGATTCGATGAAAATCTTCAAATCTGACAACTGTTGGCTGCGATCGTATTGGGAGGAAAAAGCAAATACCTTTGAATCAGAAAATTCAGCATGAAGCTCTAAACTAATCTCATCTAATATCCGAATGGCATCCTGCTCATTTGGAATTGTATCCATTTTACTAAGAACAAAATGAATCGGGATATCTGGGGCCAATTGTTGAATTTGCGTTAAAATGGTACGCTCCTTCGCAGTTAAAGGAGCATTCGCATCAAGAACAAAAAGAATGACATCCGCCACCTGCAGAGTTTTAAGCACCCCATACCGGTCTTCATCATTTCCTTTTAATGCCGGTGTATCAATTAGTGCGAAAGCTTGTTCCTGTAATAGCTGACTAGGCAATCGATATTCGATGATCGATTCTTGTGCGTTTCTTAATCGATCCATTCTTTCCTGAAACTCAGAAAATCCTGCCAACTTCATTCTCTCTTCAACGGTAATCTCTTTAATATCCAATTCCTCACTATGTCTAAACATGACAGTAGATGGTGTTGGACTATCCTGTAAGGGTTCTCCAAGGATCGTATTAATAAACGTAGATTTTCCGCTTCCTCCCATTCCCACCACTAGCAGGTGCTGCGTATCAAAATCAAACAACTGATCAACGAGCCACGATACACGTTCGTCTTCTTCCATCTCATTTGCCCGTGCCCATTGATTAATAGAATGAAGTAATGTAAGAGATTCCTCAAATTCATTCAGATCCGCTTTCGCTATACGAATCAGATTTTCAGCTTCTTTTACAATGGTACTACTAATGGTGTTAGGAAATAATTCATCCCAGGTTAGAACAGCTGCCGAAGACATGGCCTGATTTTTTGAGTCTGCCAAACGCAGCCAGTTTGTGAGTAAGTCAGGAATATATTCCTGCAGGTCCTTAATGAAATAGTCTCCATTAATTAGTTGATTAAAAGTCTCTCTATGTAAATCTGATAGAATGACCCAGTTTTGAGTTCGCTCCAAGTCCAGATTTAATAATAGGTGATTTATTTCCTTCATCCACGTGAAGGAAGCATCCTCTTGATAACTATTCCATATAGAGGCGACAAGACTTTCAAACCTATGTTTATCTGAATGAAACAATATAAATAGTGCATGGGAAAAATAGCTTGGTGCAAAACTGTTGGTCATTCCTTTGTCAACATAGGAATGAAGGATGTCAAACCATTTGATATTTTCTGTTCGTTTCGCTTCATTTACAGCAAGCTCAACTGCATTGCCCCAATCCAATCGCTCTTCGAAAAATGCTCGGGCAATGTCCGTTACATTGGGATAATCCGGGTTGTCTGCAATGGTTTTTTTGATAACTGAGACAGCCGCTTCCATTTTGTCACGTTCGATATATAAAGAAAATAGCTTTAGGGCCACTTCTGTTGTTAATGTCGAATCTGTTGTTTTAATAGCCGTATAGAGATCTTCTGCATTCGGCAGGATTCCTAGTTCATAATAGGCATCTGCGATATTTTTCTTGGCCCAAGACCCCAGTTCGTTTTGAATGTTCTCCCATTTATAAATCGCCGCTTCATAATCTTTATGATGAAAATATACTTCTCCTTGAGCAAAGCGTATATTTGATAAATCCGGTAAATCTTTTTGAGCTTCTTCCAAGAAAGCTTCTCCGAGGGCCTGGATCGGATGTACTGAGTCATGTTCATTAATGAACATTGTATAATAGGTCTTGTTTTTTAATTGCTCCTCTAAAACCATTTCTTTCCCCTCCAATTAAACACTCTATGTCATTCATATGGAAAAGAGGCATAATTATTCCTTATACTATTCGACGAATGTCATGAATTTAAGTCTCCATTTCACCGATTTTAGCAAAGGAGTTTTTTCTTTAGATGACAATTAGATTTCAATTTAAAGACAAAAGGAGGCCTGTAAGCCTCCTTTTAATAAAATATATTTAAAGTACTTTACTTAAAAATGCCTGTGTCCGTTCTTCTTTTGGGTGATTGAACAGTTCCTCTGGGGCATTTTCTTCGACAATCACACCGCCATCCATGAAAATAACGCGGTCTCCGACTTCTTTGGCAAAGCCCATTTCATGGGTTACAACGATCATGGTCATACCTTCCTTTGCCAATCGCTTCATTACTTCCAGTACTTCTCCGACCATTTCCGGGTCCAAAGCCGAGGTAGGCTCATCAAACAGCATAATCTTCGGTTCCATCGCAAGTGCTCTTGCTATAGCGACCCGCTGCTTTTGTCCGCCTGATAAAGAATCAGGGTAAGCATTTGCTTTATCTTCCAAACCTACTTTGCGAAGTAGTTCCAGCCCTTTTTCTCTGGCTTGTTCCGATGAAACTTTCCTAACTTTCACTGGAGCAAGCATGATATTCTCGATAACGGATTTATGTGGAAACAGATTAAATTGTTGGAACACCATCCCCACTTCGGTTCTGATTTTATTAATGTCCGTCTTTTTATCAGTAATATCGATTCCTTCAATTAGGATATGACCACCCGTAATCGTTTCAAGCAAATTGATACAACGAAGAAAAGTAGATTTCCCGGATCCTGAGGGGCCAATTACTACCACAACTTCCTGTGGTTTAACCGTTACATTAATATCCTTCAACACTTCATTTGTGCCAAAGGTCTTTTTAAGATTTTTCACCGTAATCATTCTGTTGCCAGTCTCCTCTCAAGACGTGATAGCAAGAAGCTTAGGGAAAGCGTCAGTACAAGATAAATAGCTGCTGCAGTTATGTACGGCTCCCATGGTCTGTAATATTGTCCTTGCATCGCCCGACCCCAATACATAATTTCTGGGGCAGCAATTAAGGCTGCTAGAGAGGAGTCCTTGATTAACACGACGAATTCATTGCCAAGCGGTGGAATCATCCGTTTAAATGCCTGAGGCAAAATGACATTTTTCATAGCTTGTACATGAGTCATCCCTAATGAACGGGCGGCTTCCATTTGTCCTTTGTCAATGGATTGAATCCCACCTCGGAAAATTTCCGCAACGTAAGCTGCTGAATTCAATGATAAAGCTGTGATGGAGGCAACAATCGCATTGGTTGTACCTAAAAACAGTGGAATAACAGCAAAGTGAATGAGCAGGATTTGCACCATTAACGGCGTACCGCGAAAAAAGTTAATATACCAAACAAATGGTAAGGCGAGCCATTTATTTTGCATCATTTTCCCTAAACCTATAAACAGTCCCAAAATCGTCCCTAATATTATACTTGCGATTGAAAGTCCAATCGTTAGCAGCGTTCCTTTTAGAAAAAACGGAGCATATTCTGCTAAAAGATCCCATCTAATATCCATCTATCAACCCCCCAAACTTGTCCCACCTTTGTAATGAAAATTGCGTAACTGCAAAATATGAAGTTACGCAACTCTATCAATCTATTGTTGGTCTTTTAAGACTTTTGTATCTGGCTCGATTTTAAACCATTTCTTATAAATTTTCGCATACTCCCCACTATCAATAACCTTGTTAATCGCTTTGTCAAACTCAGCTTTTAGCTTGTTATTTTTAGCAAACAGCAATCCATAGAATTCTTTTTCAAAGGCGGAGTCATCTTCAATAACGACAAAATTGTCGCTTGGATTATTTTTTACATAAGTTTCAACAACTGTATTATCAGCGACAACGGCATCTGCCCCACCACTCTTTAATTCCAGTATGGCTAGATTGTTGTTTTCAAACTTTTTTAGTTTATCGCTATTTTCACCTAGAATGGCAGCAGCGGCCTCTTGACCAGTTGTTCCATTTTGAACGGCAATCACCTTATCTTTTAAATCCTTTGCACTCTTAATTGGGCTGTCCTTTGGAACTAAGATTTCGTTTTTGGATAAGAAGTATGGAACGGAGAAAT
>NZ_JBALNY010000090.1:8483-8743 GCF_036962145.1 Bacillus sp. JJ1764
AGCCTACATGTTCAATATTCACTTTATAGCCTGCTTCTTTTGCTACCGCTTTGATGAAATCAATGTCAAAACCAACGACATCCCCTTTATCTTGATATTCAAATGGGGCATAGGCGGCATCTGTTACAACCCGCAAAGTCTTGTTTTCACTATCGCCTCCGCTGGTTTTACTTGTCCCACATGCCGACAGCATAATAAGTAACGTAGCAGTCAACATCATGGAAAAAACTTTAAATTTCTTCATTTTTGGACCTCCTAAT
>NZ_JBALNY010000090.1:8778-20408 GCF_036962145.1 Bacillus sp. JJ1764
TTTTTATAATAACATTTTGTTTAAACATTAATAATATTCAGAATTATAAATGATTATAAACTTTTTTGATTCTATATTCAATACTTTTGTTAGCTACTATAGTAAAACGTTAGTTTACTACTATAGGTATAGTATTTTAATAAGTTGGGAACCTCCTTCATCATACGCCGCTTCTTTTCTATAGATGTCAAATAAATTATCCACTTTTCTATTTTCCAAAATAATGAAATTCGGTATGTTTTTTTATTCCATGGGGAACATATTGGTTAGGCTTCCTCAATTTGTAAACTCGTTTAAAAATTACCTAGCGGAGGTGTATACATGCGTTATACACGTTTATGGATTAGCTTTGCACTAGTCTTTATTATTTCTTTTGCCATACTTGGCTATTATGGAGGGCGGCTTTACCATACAATGCCTCCCATCCCCGATCGAGTCGTTCTTACCGATGGGACTGTTTTGTTTTCAAAAAATGACATACAAACAGGGCAAAATGTATGGCAATCGATTGGGGGGCAAGAGCTCGGCAGTATTTGGGGGCACGGGGCATATGTAGCACCCGATTGGAATGCGGACTGGCTCCATCGTGAATCCATGTGGTTATTAAACCATTGGGCAAAGGTGGATTATGGTAAAAGGTATTCAGTTCTTGATGAAGAAAAGAAAGCTGCCTTACAGGCGCGTCTAAAAAAGGAAATTAGACCGAATACGTATAATAAAGAAACAAAAGAAATTACTTTATCACCTGTTCGTGCAGAAGCTATACGGAATGTAAGCAAACATTACGCTTCTTTATTTACTGATGATCCGAAGTTGGATCAATTACGTGAAGACTATGCCATGCCGAAGAATGTTATTAAAGATGAAGGCCGCCTTGCAGCTTTTATCAGTTACATTTGGTGGACCACCTGGGCAACTGAAACAAACAGGCCAGGAGATCATGTAACTTATACAAACAACTGGCCTAACGAGAATTTGATTGATAATCGACCGACTGGGGAAATGGTGGTCTGGTCTGTTGTCAGCTTTGTTCTTTTGCTCGCCGGAATCGGAGCATTATCTTGGTATTATGCAACTCAGAAACACCATGAAGGAGAAGAGACCTATCCGGAAAAGGACCCATTACTGGCCATGAATCCAACTCCTTCAATGAAAGCTACCCAGAAATATTTTTGGGTCGTAGCTTTATTATGGCTTGTACAGGTGTTACTCGGGGCCATTACTGGACATTATCAGGTTGAAGGCAGCGGTTTTTATGGAATCCCGATTGATAAATGGATTCCATATTCACTTACAAGGTCATGGCATACGCAAATGGGAATTCTTTGGATTGCTACTGCATGGCTGGCAACAGGATTGTTTATTGCACCTGCTGTTTCTGGTCATGAACCTAAATTCCAACGATTTGGGGTAAATTTCTTATTTGTTTGCCTGCTGATTATTGTTGCTGGTTCTATGTACGGACAATGGCTGGCTGTTCAGCAAAAATTAGGACATAAAGCAAACTTCTGGTTTGGCCACCAAGGGTACGAGTATACCGATACAGGAAGATTTTGGCAACTATTTTTAACGGTAGGTTTGTTCCTCTGGCTATTTCTGATGGTACGTGCGATGTGGCCTGCTTTTAAAAATTTAAAGGAAAGCAGACATTTGCTAGCCTTATTTTTAATTGCTTCCACCGCCATTCCAGTATTCTATATCCCTGCTCTGTTATGGGGGCAGCATACAAATCTCGCGATTGCCGAATATTGGCGCTGGTGGGTGGTCCATCTCTGGGTAGAGGGCTTCTTTGAAGTCTTTGCAACAGTAGTTATGGCGTTTCTTTTTACAAGAATGGGTTTGCTTGGGCTTAGAACAGCGACCGTTTCAGTTCTGTTTTCGACTGTTATTTTCTTATTTGGAGGAATTATTGGCACGTTCCACCATTTATATTTTAGTGGAACACCGGTAGGCGTTTTAGCATTTGGGGCATCTTTTAGTGCCCTTGAGGTTGTGCCTCTTGTACTAATCGGCTTTGAAGCTTATGAAAACCTTACCCGTAGCCGTGCTAAACCATGGGTATCTGCCTATAAATGGCCCATTTACTTCTTTATATCAGTAGCCGTCTGGAATTTAGTAGGAGCCGGTTTATTCGGGTTCTTTATTAATCCTCCAATTGCCCTTTATTACATGCAGGGACTAAACACAACCCCTGTGCACGGACATACTGCTTTGTTTGGTGTTTACGGTATGCTCGGAATTGGATTAATGCTCTTTAGTTTACGCGGATTAACTGTGAAAAAAGAATGGAAAACAGGATTATTGAAGTTTGCCTTCTGGGCTATTAATATCGGATTGATTTTGATGGTACTGTTAAGTTTGATTCCAATTGGCCTTATGCAGACCTGGGCCAGCGTCCAGCATGGAATGTGGTATGCACGATCTGCAACCTTTATGTCTCGTGACATCGTGAGCACTTTTGTCTGGCTTCGTATAATTGGCGATACGATTTTTTCCTTAGGCGGTCTTGCATTGACATGGTTTATTATTGGTCTAAAAACAGGTTGGTCGCTTTCCAGTGACAGGTTGGATTACACGGACACTAATCGAAAAAATGTATAAAAACGTCCCGTCTAATTATTTTAGACGGGGCTTTTTTCTTGATTTTAGCAGGTGTACCGCAGTAAACAGATTGCATATTCATCTTTACTGTATTCGCTGAAAAATTTTAATCACTTCTGGGCACCGATCTTTTCACTCACTCATTTTCGTTGAACTCCCTCAGTAAAATCTAACAACGAAAATAAATAATTTGTTACATAATCTTACAAGATCACTGACAGTTCAAATTCATTAAGGTAAATTTTTCTATATAATCCTCGAAAGGAAAGATGTTCATGTATCAAAAACGTGATATTAAATTAGCAATGAGAATTCTTGAGTTAGATCAATTACGAGACGAATTATATGAGGAATTGTTAAAAGGGCTAGGCTCCAAAGCAACAGAGCTTTTAAGGAAACTACAAAATCATTAAAGGGGTGGTTCGGTATGTCCCACTACTTAAAAAGTGGCCTGGACGTGCTAAGAGAGTATTATCTAAAAAAATTATCACCTTTACCTGATTATTCACAACTAGAACTAAATTGCCTTACAGTCAGTGAATTAGCCTATCTATATAAAAAGGCTTACCCCCATTCTAAAAGCCCCTAAACCATTTTTTTCAAAAGAAAGAGCATATTTTTTACCAAAATCAGTATCTATGTGAGAAAATCTAACATAAGATATTCTAAAGTGTGGTGAATTTTAAGAAATGGGAAATGAATCATCCTATAAAGACAAGAAGGTCATTACCATTGGAATCGTCAGAGAGCTAACAGGTCTTTCAGAAAGACAAATCCGTTATTATGAACAACGAAAACTCATATTTCCGGAAAGAACACCAGGCGGGAGCAGGAAATACTCCTTTACGGATGTAGAGGAATTAGTGGAGATCGCCAATAAAATCGAAGATGGCGTCCAAACTCACGAAATTCGAAAGGAAATGCTGCGGGCCCAGAAGAAACAAAACCAGGAAGAAATCAGAAGAAAAATGATTCAAGGACAATTAAATGCCCAGTTTGGAATGAGAAAAGGCCCTTCAACCTAACAAAGAAGGGCCTTTTCCCATGAGAATTCATTAATTTCATTAAAAACAATGTTAGTATTTCTTACATCATTATAGAAATAAATCTGCCATCTATGTAAAAATGCATTTATAAGGTTTTGTTACAAAAATTAACATACTTAAAGGAGGAAAAACAATGAGTACTGAATTCTTATTAAACAGTATATGGGTCATGTTAAGTGCTGTACTCGTCATTTTGATGATTGGCGGTTTTATTCTACTGGAAACAGGGTCAACCAGAATGAAAAATGCTGGTCATATTGCCGGTAAAACCATTCTTACTTTCGGGATTGGATCGATTGTGTTTTGGGCTGTCGGGTATGGCTTGATTTTTGGAAAGGGAAATTCACTCATTGGTTTTTCCGACTTCTTTTATTCTGGCTATGACATAAAAGGAATGGCTTTATCTGGTGCAGTATTCTTTTTATTCCAATTAGCCTTTGCCGGCATTTCCTTAACCATCGCCTTCGGTGGCTTTGCTGAACGGGCAAAACTGAGTGCATACCTTGTATTTGCAGTACTGTTTTCCGCGATTGTATATCCTCCGATTGCTCATTGGATTTGGGGGGGAGGATGGCTGGCGGAGCATGGGAAACAAGACTTTGCCGGTTCTACCGTCGTTCACTTAACGGGTGCGATGGCTTCCTTAGCTGCAACGATCATCCTAAAGCCACGGATCGGAAAATATAATAAAAATGGAACGGCCAATAATTTGGCAGGACATAACCAAGTATTTACCGCTTTAAGTGTTTTGCTATTATGGGTTGGATGGTTTGGGTTCAATGCAGGAAGCACCTTATCCGCCGATAAAGGATTCTTTGGTTTCGTAGCCATCAATACGAACCTCGCTGCCGCAGCTGGAACAGTCGCAGCAATGATCATTTCTTGGATGGTTTTAGGGAAAGCCGATGTTCCAATGATGTTAAATGGAGCCTTAGCCGGCCTGGTAGCGATAACCGCCTCTTGCGCCTTTGTAGAGACCTGGGCGGCCATTGTGATTGGTTTTATTGCCGGAATTCTCGTATTCTACAGTATTCGGTTCTTTGAAAACAAAAAAATTGATGACCCTATTGCTGCATTATCAGTCCATGGAACAGCAGGAGTATGGGGGACATTATCAACTGGATTTTTTGCTACGAAAGAATTGGCTACTGTTGGTCAACCAGGATTATTTTACGGAGGTGGCTTGCATCAACTTGGAGTGCAGGCAATCGGGGTTCTAACATGCGGAGCTTTTGCCTTTATCGTCTCTTTTATTCTTCTATCGATAATGAAGGCTGTTATGAATGGTCTTAGGGTAACCGAAGAGGAAGAAATCATCGGCCTTGATATGAGTGAGCATGGCAGCTACGGGTACCCTGAATTGCTTAAGAAAGAACAAAATTTTGTAAGCACTGAACCCAAACTTAATGCTTAACAGATAAAGAATTCCCTTCCATTCTGGGGTGATGCCTGGGATGGAAATGTCCTTTTATTGGTGGTGAGTACATGTCAGATAAGAGTTTCACAGATATAAGAAAATGGCGGGATACCCATATCATTACTATTACCACAAATCACTTTCTCTTAAACCAATTCCATGATGAAGTCTACTCTCGGGTCATTTCTCTTGCAGAAAAGCAAGTCGAAGAAGTATATGGTCCCCCTCCTTGCCCCTTCTCTTTCTTTGTCATGGGCAGTGCCGGGCGAAAGGAGCAGTCTGTATGGAGTGATCAGGACCATGGAATGATCTATCAGAAGGATGGAGACCTGGAGGAAAATTATTTTTTAACTCTAGGTAAGCAGATCTCCATCGGACTCAATGAAGTGGGATACCCATTCTGCGATGGGAAAGTCATGGCCAGTAACACGTTATGGTGCAAATCCATTTCGCAATGGGAGATACAATTGTTGGAGTGGTCGCAGAATTCCTCTTGGGAATCAATTAGAAATTTGCTTATATTTACAGATGGACGTCCACTGTATGGCAAAAGCAGTCTGCTTACCTCTTTAAAAAATTTATTAAATGAACGGATAATCAATGGAAACCTTTTGCCGCGGCTTACTTATAATACCCAGTACCATAAAAAAGGAATTGGGGTTTTTGGACAATTTCTAACTGAAACACATGGCCCATTTTCAGGTCAACTGAATATGAAAGAAATCTGCTTCTTTCCCTATGTGAATTCAGCACGGCTTTTGGCATTAAAAGAAAATGTAGCAGAAACCTCGACTTTATCCAGATTGAAAATGCTTTATCAAATTCCAAATATAGATGGAATCATTCATCATTTTATCAAACTACTAAGCTATCGTTTAACTTACACTATACAAACTGATTACGAATCCGGCCATTATCTTCCTATTAACAATCTTTTAAGAGAACAAAAACTAGAATTAAAAGACATCATTAAAACAGGGGCTGCATTTCTTCAATACGTAACAAAGGTGGTTGTTTCATAATGAACCAAATGATTCAATTCTTTAAGCAAATCTATGCAGGAGTACAAGGACAAAACACCCCCCAGCATATTTCTTATATCAGGCATTTACAAAGAGAAATGCAAAAAAATCTATACCTGGATACCCCCCTCCAGGAATTAAAAGCTGTGGTTTTTGATATAGAAACTACAGGCTTTTATCCTGAGCAAGGAGATCAGGTTCTGTCAATTGGTGCCGTTAAAATGTCAGGTTCAAGCATTTTATCATCTGACACCTTTTATTCTTTAATTAGAACAGATCAACTTCTATCGCCTGAGATTTCTTCCCTAACAAATATCAGGAAGGAACATTTGCAATCAGCACCCGAGGGAAAAGATGTGTTAATCCAATTTTTTAAATTTGTAGGAAATCAAATATTGATTGCTCATCATTCTAAACACGAACAAGCTTTCATGAAAAAATTAACCAAAGAGCTGATAAAAACTAGATTTGAACACAGAATTATTGATACATCCTTCCTAATTAGACTTTCAAATCCTTCACTTTTTTCATTAGAGCTTGAAGAAGTATGCAGGAATTGCATGATAGACATAAAAGATCGTCATCACGCCCTTGGTGATGCAATCATGACAGCAAAGGTTTGGAGTTACTATTTAAAAGAGGCAGAAATGAAAGGATTTGTAAATTTACGTGCGGTATATGAACATCTTTCCAAAATAGGTTAAGATGGCTTGCATATGTTTTAATAGACTACTCAACAAGGTTATCTCTCACCTTTACTCCCCTATTTTTCCTCGCCTTTTGAGGAAATTTTCCCCCTTTAAAAAATTTTCATAATTTTTTTATTCCATCGCTAACCTTAATATGCCAATATTGTAAACGCTATCAATATTTTCGATTAGTTTGAATTGTCAGATTTTTGTGTTGACCATGTCTTCAATTGGTTGTATGATAGTCGTCAATAAGAAATAATTCATTTTTTTGATCGATTGGGAAAATGGTAACAACAGACGGAGTGGCTTGTTATCCCTAAGCAACAAACCAACAATCGTCAGTTAGGAGATTGAGAAATGCGAAGCGACATGATTAAAAAGGGGATTGACCGTGCTCCCCACCGGAGCTTATTATACGCAACCGGGGTTAAAACGAGTGATCTGGAAAAACCATTTATCGGTGTCTGTAACTCTTATATTGATATAATCCCTGGTCATAAACACCTTAATCATTTCGGCGAAATTGTAAAACAAGCAATTCGTGAAGCTGGTGGCATTCCTTTCGAGTTTAATACCATAGGTGTTGACGATGGTATTGCAATGGGGCATATCGGTATGCGTTACTCACTGCCAAGTCGCGAAATTATTGCTGACAGTGCTGAAACTGTAATAAATGCACACTGGTTCGATGGTGTTTTTTATATCCCAAACTGTGACAAAATCACTCCAGGGATGTTAATGGCAGCAGCAAGAACCAATGTTCCATCAGTATTTGTTTCAGGCGGACCAATGGAAGCAGGTGTCTCTTCAACTGGTAAAAACCTTTCCCTGACTTCTGTGTTTGAGGGAGTTGGTGCTTATCACAAAGGAACACTTAGCGGGCAACAGCTACTGGAAATTGAAACACAGGCATGTCCGACATGCGGTTCTTGTTCCGGTATGTTTACCGCAAATTCCATGAACTGTCTTATGGAAGTATTGGGAATGACTGTCCCAGGCAATGGAACAATCGTTGCAACGTCTGAAGAAAGATATGACCTAATTAAGCAGGCTGCACGACATTTAATGGAATTAGTAAAAAATGATATTCGTCCGCGTGACATTATGACCAGAGAAGCATTCGATAACGCTTTTGCGTTAGATATGGCTATGGGTGGTTCTACCAATACCGTTCTACATACTTTAGCCATTGCTCACGAGGCTGGAATTGACTACGATTTACGCGAAATTAATAATATTGCTGAAAAAGTTCCTTACCTTGCAAAAATAATGCCGGCATCTGATTATTCCATGCAGGATGTTCACCGTGCTGGTGGAGTTAGCGCAATTCTGAACGAACTTTGTAAGGTTGAGGGTGCTCTCCATAAAGATTGCATCACCATTACAGGTAAAACATTAGCTGAGAATGTGAAGGAAGCAACAATTCAGGATGAATTGGTTATTCGCCCGAAAGATAACCCATACAGCCCAGTTGGCGGCTTATCCATTTTATATGGAAACCTCGCTCCCGATGGCGGTGTCATCAAGGTTGGGGCCGTTGATCCTTCCATTAAAACATTCGTTGGAAAAGCGATTGTCTTTGATTCACAGGAAGAGGCACAAGAAAATATCAATAATGGCACTGTTCAAGCAGGTCATGTTGTAGTCATTCGCTATGAAGGTCCAAAAGGCGGACCGGGAATGCCTGAAATGCTCGCTCCTACTTCTGCCATTGCCGGTCGCGGCTTAGATAAAGAAGTTGCACTGATCACTGATGGACGCTTCTCCGGAGCCAGCCGTGGAATTTCAATTGGGCATATCTCACCGGAAGCTGCTGAAGGCGGACCCATTGCTTTCGTTGAAAACGGTGATGATATAGTTATCGATTTACAAGGTCGCTCCATTGAGTTGCTCGTAGATGATGAGGTTCTTGCCGAACGTCACCGCAATTGGGTGAAACCTGAGCCCAAAATCAAAACCGGCTATTTAGCCAAATACGCTAAGCTTGTTACCTCTGCCAATACTGGTGGAATTATGAAAATATAAAATCAGCGGTGGGTCTCCAATCGCTGAACTTGAAACCATTAAGGGATCTCATTAGTACCCCTCCCCTTCAAAAGAAGTTAAGGTACTAAACAGGAGTATGGCATCATTGAAAAAATAATATTCCAAATCGATGACGGGAATAAAGGAATAGGAATTTGTATTTTCAGAGAGCTGGGGTTGCTGGAAGCCCAGTAATACAACCTATTCTGACATCATCCCCGAGTGTTATGCTGAACGGCGTTAGCTCAGTAGGCATAACCGGGTGGTAAAAGTGCCACCTGTTACAAAAAGAAGCGTTTTTTTAGATTTATCTTTCGCTTCATAAGGCAGTATTCGTGAGGATACTGTAAATACGGGTGGTACCGAGAAAAAATAAAGACCTTTTTCTCCCCGAATTATTCTGCTCTTGATGTTCTTGACTGCAGGTTATTCGAGGAGGGATAGGTCTTTTCATTTTTTTTAAAGACAGAAATAACAAAGTTGAAATTTTTCTTTACTCAAATACCGATAACCCATAAGGAGGGAAAAAAACGTGAAAGTAGAAGCAAAGCTGGAATTCCAAACCAGTACCGCACCAAAAACCGGTGCTGACCTTCTGATTGAATTATTGATCAAAGAAGGCGTTGAGACATTATTCGGGTATCCCGGAGGTGCCGTCCTGCCAATTTATGATGCGATTTATCGGGCACAAGGCTCCATTGACCACGTCCTCTTCCGTCATGAGCAAGGCATGATTCATGCGGCAGAAGGATACGCCCGAATTACAGGTAAGCCTGGAGTAGTTATTGCGACTTCAGGACCAGGTGCCACGAACCTGGTTACTGGAATTACAGATGCCATGATGGATTCCTTACCTCTCGTGGTATTTACTGGGCAGGTTGCACGAACAGTGATTGGAACAGATGCTTTCCAAGAAGCAGATGTAATGGCGATTACAACTCCGATTACGAAACATAATTATCAAGTGCAATCCATTTCCGACTTGCCAAGAATCGTAAAGGAAGCATTTCACATTGCTTCTACTGGTCGTCCAGGTCCGGTCTTAGTGGATATCCCAAAAGATATTTCTGCAGGCCACTTGACTGAAAATCCTGAGGAAGCAGAAATCGATTTGCCTGGCTATCAGCCTACAATTAAACCAAATCCTATGCAAATTAAAAAATTGGCGGATTCATTACGAGCAGCAATAAGACCAGTTATTCTAGCCGGAGCTGGTGTACTTCACGCCAAAGCATCTGCCGAATTAACCGCATTTGCTGAAAAACATAAGATTCCGGTAGTCACTACCCTACTTGGCCTTGGTGCCTTCCCTGGCGACAACCCTCTTTCATTGGGAATGGGCGGTATGCACGGAACTTACGCAGCAAATATGGCCTTGTATGAAAGTGATTTACTCATCAATTTTGGTGCACGCTTTGATGACCGATTAACGGGTAATCTGAAGCATTTTGCCCCTACTGCAAAAGTCGCTCATATCGATGTCGACCCAGCTGAAATTGGAAAAAATGTACCAACCCAAATTCCAATTGTCGGTGATGCAAAAGAGGCTCTAGTTGAGTTGATTGATCTGACTTCTGAATCTGACAGTAACGAGGATTGGTTGGCAAAACTCAATCAATACAAGCAAGAATATCCGCTTTGGTATCAACACGATCCAAAGGGAATGAGTCCACAATGGTTAATCGAGGCCATTCATAAGGTAACAAAAGGTGACGCCATTGTTACAACTGATGTCGGCCAACATCAGATGTGGACGGCTCAGTATTATACCTTAAACAAACCGCATCGCTGGGTTACCTCCGGCGGACTTGGAACGATGGGCTTTGGCTTCCCTGCTGCTATCGGTGCGCAAATGGCTTCTCCCGAAAGCACGGTTGTCGCCGTTGTCGGTGATGCTGGCTTCCAAATGACGCTGCAGGAATTATCGGTCATTTATGAACGAAACCTTCCTGTTAAGATCATCATTGTCAATAATGGGGCTCTAGGAATGGTAAGACAGTGGCAGGAATTGTTACACGGAAATCGGATATCCCAGTCTATCCTGCATTCACATCCTGATTTTGTAAAGCTTGCCGAAAGTTATTCAATTCGCGGCTACAAAATCGAAACACAGGAAGAACTGATTACGAAACTTCCTGAGGTATTTGCCTATGATGGCCCTGTATTGATGGATTGCCGAGTTCTTCAGCAGGAAAAAGTATTTCCGATGATTGCCCCCGGTAAAGGGCTTCATGAAATGATTGGGGTGAAACCAATATGAAACGAATCATATCTTTAACCGTTCAAGACCGAAGCGGTGTCCTTAATCGGGTTACCGGTCTCCTGCAACGGCGGCAATTCAATATTGCCAGCATCTCAGTCGGGCAAACGGAAACAGAAGGAATTTCGAAAATGACTCTTGTCGTTGAGGTGGAGGATGAACAGCGACTTGAACAGGTTACCAAACAATTAAACAAGCAAATTGATGTGTTGAAGGTTTCCGATATCACCGACAAAGCCATTGTTGCCAGAGAATTAGCACTGATTAAAGTGGCCAGCGGCTCTCAGCTTCGCAGTGAGATTAACGGGATCATTGATCCATTCAGAGCTCTCATCATCGATGTAAGTAAAGACAGCATGGCTGTTCAAATTACCGGCCGTCCTGATAAAATCGATGCCCTAATTGAGCTTCTTCGACCATATGGCATCAAGGAAATTGCCCGAACAGGATTAACAGCTTTTCTACGGGGTCATCAGCCTCAAGTTAGTGATTTAGCAACTTATACTCTACTAAATAACTATTTATTCTGAAAGGATGATTCATAATGGTAAAAGTACTTTATAACGG
>NZ_JBALNY010000091.1:0-1302 GCF_036962145.1 Bacillus sp. JJ1764
TAGTTATGTCCCAGCCCCACTAGATCAAGACTAAATTGTCTCGAAACAGATTGACGGATAAAATTGTGAAGGAATTTACTGAACTTTCGGCCGTTTTAGTTGAACAAACAAGGACTTTCTCCTCACAAGCAAATCTCACAATATTAAGATTAAAGCCTGTAGAAAAATCAAGGGAAAATAATGTGAATATGAAGAGGAATTAATTCAAATCACTTTTCATTAACCATCCTATGCTGATAAAATGGCAACAGACAGATTAGATAGACAAAGGGAGAAGGATTTTATCAATGAAATTAATTTCTTGGAATGTCAACGGCCTTCGAGCATGTGTCAAAAAAGGCTTTTTAGAATATTTTTATGAAATGGACGCCGATATTTTCTGTATTCAGGAAACAAAGCTGCAGAAAGGGCAGATTAACCTTGAACTGGAAGGCTACCATCAATTTTGGAATTATGCCATCAAAAAAGGCTACTCTGGTACCGCTGTTTTTACAAAGGAAAAACCCATTACAGTTAGATACGGATTGGGAGAAGAAGAATCAGAGGCAGAAGGAAGAATTATCACCTTAGAATTTGAAGACTTTTTTCTAGTGAATGTCTATACACCTAATTCTCAACGAGATTTGGCCAGATTGCCATTTAGATTAGAATGGGAAGATCGGATTCTTGCTTATTTAAAGGACTTGCATGCGGTCAAACCGATCATTCTTTGTGGGGACCTAAATGTCGCACATAAGGAAATTGATTTACGAAATCCTAAATCCAATGTAGGTAATTCAGGATTTACGGACGAAGAGCGTGGAAAAATGACTGACTTACTAGGGTCTGGATTTATAGACAGTTATCGTTATTTTTATCCCGATCAAGAAGGAGCTTACTCCTGGTGGTCATACATGAATAAAGTTCGTGAGCGAAATATAGGCTGGCGGATTGACTACTTTATCGTATCTGAAAAACTGAAGGATAGGCTTCAAGACGCACATATTCATTCGCAGACAATGGGTAGTGACCATTGTCCGGTATGTCTCGAATTAAGTTAAAATAAATGAACCCTTTGCAGGAATAACCACAAAGGGTTCATTTTTTATATTTCATTTAAAGCCGTTCCGAATACATCAAATTCTTGAGGTCTGTCTTGATCAGAGATTGTTTCTGATTGCTCTTGCTTATCCGAACTCATTAATCCCTTATCTTCCGCTTTTTTATAGTGACTCATGTTCATTCCCTCATTTCCATTGTATAGTAAGAATTACTAAAGTATTTTTACCTATTAAATGCTAAATAAAACAAATTGGGATTGAA
>NZ_JBALNY010000092.1:0-19914 GCF_036962145.1 Bacillus sp. JJ1764
TATTAGCTTTGGCTTTCAAACCGCCTTTTCCAACTCATCCCAATCCCTACAAATTCCGCAATACCAAGTACAGCCGATTAGTCCGTTCGCTCTTTTCTTCCTCTGATGCCAAATCGTATTTTTTCAATAAATGGAAGACTTCATTTAATATTTCCTGGGTGTGTTCTTTGGCTAAGAATTGTTGAAATAACGGCTTCATTTCTTCCGGTAAAAAAGCTGCCTGGGATTCGTACTTCTTTTGTACGTCCTCTGCGGAATGGTCTAATTTGCATTCGCTCATGTAGTTGCCTCCTCATTATTTGATGTCACTAGGATACCATTTTTCCGGCAAAAGAAAAAAGCCCAAGAGTGGGCTTTATCCATTTAGTTCCTACTGCTATCAGTTACTTCTAACACATCCAACAAGAACACAAATACCGGAATTCCGATAATCAAACCCCAGACTCCGAAGAAATGCTCTGAAAAGATTAGGACAATAAAGGTATAGAAAACCGGCAAGTTCGTTTTGGAGCTCATTAAATTAGGATTCATGATATATGCTTCAATTCCGTGAATGATAGCAATGGCAATCCCAATATATAAGACCTTCATCATTCCGCCAATACTATAGGCGATAATCGTTAGTGGAATTAACGAAATAATGACCCCAGCCACAGGAATTAATCCCAGGATAAAGATCATAATCGACAAACCGCCCAGCTGTGGGAAATCCAGCAGCCATAAGGAAATAGTTGTTAAAATACAGTTGACTACAGCAATGATTAACTGCGCTTCAATGACTTTACCAAACGTCCGCACAAACTTTTGTGCAAAAAACTCAATTTCATCATAAATAGAAGCAACCTTGCTCGTTTTAAATTTCTTAGTAAACTCTATTAAACGAGGTTTTTCCAACAAGAAAAATAAACTTAACAACAATGCTAATAGCACCTGTAAGCTGACCTTGCTAATATCAGTAAAATATTTGAGGATAAACGTGAAACCTTGCTCCAAATAACTGGATACTTGTATTTCTTCTACACGTCTAACAATATAATTCAAAACAACATTATCATGTTTTGAAGTGTAAAATGCTGTCAATTGCTTAATTAAGGCGGTAATTTCCCCAGCAATCATCGGAAGATACATAATTAATCCATAGGAAAGCAATCCGACAATGCAAGAATAGGAGATGATCACTAACAAACGCCGGTTAAGCGGAATTTTATTTCCGATAAATTGAACCAAACGATCCATTAAAAACGCGAAAATAAACGTTAACAAGATGAGATTAATCATCGATTTCATCGCATAAATAACTAATGCGATCACCATAAATATTAAAATTCGTTTAAAACTGCTGCTCTGAAAAAGTTTATTAATCATAGGAAATTATCGTACCTCATTATCTTTACTATTGAAGTTAATTATATCAAATCCTTTAATAATTTAATAATGCTAATTACATTTAATAAAGCTAATTAAAATTGAACCGGAGGAATCGAACTGTTAATGGATTCGCACCTATAGCCTTGCTGTCTTAAGTATTCCATTAGCTTTGGCAGTGACGCAAGCGTTTCTTTTCGCTCATGCATTAAAATCACAAGTGGCCCAGGATGACTGGATCTGCTATTTATTTGATTAATTACATTTCCTATATAGCGTTCGTCTTTAAAATACCAGTCTTTGCTGTCAATGTTCCAATCCCACATAATATATCCGTTTGCTTTCACCGCTTGTTTATATTCATCCGTCATATATGGTGAACTTCCATATGGTGTCCGCATTAAAAAGGAATCGACTCCGGACACTTCTTTTAATGTTTGGCGGTTCTGATTCAATTCTCCCAGAACAGAGTTGACTGATGCGTAAAAAATGGCTTTATTATGAGATACGCTGTGGAGACCTACCCCTTCACCCATTTTTACCATGAGTCTTACCGCATCCGGATACTTTCTAATATTACCATCAATCATAAAAAAAGTTGCCTTAAAATGATATTGTTCCAGTAGGGCGATAATCCCTTCGGAAAATACCGACGGTCCATCATCAAATGTTAGATATACCGTTTTAGGATTATTCGGCTGAGAACTAGCCGGTGGCTGTTGTGGTGAAGCAGGATTGGGTTGACCCGGTGGTGGTGGAGGTACAGTTGTATTGACGGGCTGTGCAGTTCCTCCTTTTTCATGTTCTTTCCCCCGTGCTTCCCCCTCTTTCCACCTTTTTTCTCGTTCTTTTCTTAACTCTTTTGTTTCGTGAGCAGGTGCTTGCAAGTTTGGCTTTTTAATAGTTTCATTCTTTGGTTGATTAATAGGTTTGTCGGCAGCCTGTGCTTGGAAATAACAATTATTGATCGTAATTCCGGCAAACAAAAATGCAAGCAACCCCAAAAAGATAAGGGTCCCCTTTACCCTTCTTCGTAGTCTTAGTTTCCCCATTATTCATTCCCTCTTTGATGATTTTTTTTCCTTTATCATTATAGACGATTATGCCGACGAAATGTTTCAAATCCATTAAAAATATTACAATTATATTAAAGGTCCAGTCAGAATAATAGATTGTTAGACAAGTTGCAACAATTCTCTTATCTATTGTAACTTATATACGTTAAAAACGGGCGAAAAATTACTAAAAAATTTCCAATTCAGGGACAGGCAAATTTGTAAAGAGTTCTACATACATATCATTGAACAAGGAATTTCATGTACAAGAGGAATTCCATATTTTCGCATCATGGGGGTGAGTATGTGTCAGGTGGGCTTAAGGCTCTACTTTACATCTTATCATTTTTTATTCCTGTTGNNGTTTCAATTGTATTAAGTTGTATTTGTTGGTTTGCCTTGTCAGCTTTATCTATTTCTCCCGCCTTTATGTCAGGATATTAATCACAATGATGTTGCTCTTGGGAACCCAATTCATTACACATGAATTGGGTTTTGCCTAGAAAGGTGGTGGTGGCTGCTGGTGGATGAAATCTTTGACTTTTTCGGGAAGGCTGTCTGTCATCAAATTGCGGAACGAACATTCCTTGCCTCTGGAAGAGTCCTCTCCGTTTGTGCTCGTGATACTGGAATTTATCTAGGGATTTTTTCGACCCTAACCTATTTATGTTTATTTAAAAAACGACCAAGCATGACCATTCCATCCGTAAAAATAAGCATGATTCTTCTTATATTTATGCTCCCCCTAATGATAGACGGATTAGGTTCTTACTTGCATTTGTTTGAAAGCTCAAATCTTAAAAGAATAGTGACCGGTATCAGTTTTGGAATGGTCCTGCCTTATTTTCTTTATCCGCTATTGAATGTAAAAGCAATAGAATCAACAAGCACACCTGTAATTACCCACAGCCTTGATGTACTCATTCCCCTTGTTCTTAGCAGTGCACTAGGGGGACTCGTATTTTTTGGGGTGCTCCCTTACCTGATGATTGACGGTTTGATAATCGTTACGATCATCGGATGGTTTAGCCTCATTGCATCATTTGTATTTTCCAAAATCATAATAAAAAGGATAAAATGGGCATTCTCAATCATGGGCAGTATCCTTTTCCTGACCTTTCTCTCGATCCTTCACCAGATACTTATAAAAGGCTGAAATCCACATTATTGTGACGATTTCCAGCCTTTTTTTATGTAGTTTAGAATAAGTTCACGATTTATACATGTCATTTACAATGATTTGGCAATAAGATAGAAAGGTAGAATAAGATGAAAGCGAGCTCCGCCGATGAACGTACCAATCACGAAAGAGATGAGATTACAACTTATCACCCAGCTGATCTCTGAACAAGAGGTAAAGACACAAGAAGAGCTGCAACAATTGCTTATAGAAAAGGGATTACGAGTAACGCAAGCCACCATTTCACGTGATATTCATGCCTTGCAGTTAATTAAAGTACCTTCCCGTGATGGCAGTCTTAAATATAGCTTTAAAGTGGACCAAGACCATCTCATTTCAGAAAAGCTGAAGAACAAGCTTAAGGATGCCTTAATTGGAATTGAGGTTATCAATTACTTTATTATTATTAAAACTCTTCCAGGACACGCCCACTCTTTTGGGGCATTGTTGGATTCGTTAGATTTGAAAGGCAAAGCAGGAACAGTCTGCGGGAACGATACTTGCCTAATCATTTGCCGAACTCCTGACGAAGCGTCCCATATCAATAAGCAGCTTAGATCATTAAGCGAATAAGGTACAATTACCCACAGAAAGGAGAGAGAACATGCTCAACTCAACTGTGATTCATATGGATGTTATTTCTGACTTACAGCAATTTGAGATTTTGAAGGCGGTTTCCCCAAAAACTTTACAAAAGTATTTGCCTTATTTTTATTTTCGAACATACAAGAAAAATCAATGTCTATTTATGGAAGGTGACCCGCGAGATAAGATCTTTTTCTTGCTTGACGGGTACGTTATGTTTGAAAGTGGCAGTGAAGAAGGCAGCATGATGTATGTTGACTTTGTGAAAAAAAATCAGTTATTCCCTCATGGAGGAATCTTTAACGATCCTTACTATAAAAACACCGCGGTTGCCGCGACCGATATCATGGTCTATTTCATTCAGACCCACGTCCTTGAAGAAATGTTGAAGACCAATCCAAAGGCATTAATCCTGACCATCACAAAGCTTTCCGAAATTCTCGAGCTCCATCAGAAACGAGTGCAGCAAATCCTCATACCAAATGCTCAAGAACGCGTGCTGCATACACTTAATTATTTAATGGAGGATCTTGGCATTAAAGATGGGACTGACGTTCTAATCCCTTGTCCCCTAACAGCTGCCAATATTGCTAAAATGTCGGGCACGACCAGGGAAACCGTCAGCTTGATTATGAACCAATTAAAACGGGAAGAGATCATCTCCGTGAATAAAAAAAATATTCGTTTCCAGGATCCTGATTACTTTAAAGAAATATAACCATTAAGTTCGGCCCTTCACTATTTCGTGAGGGGCTGATTTTTTTCGTCTAGATACAAATCCTGTATATTATGAAAATTACAACTTATATTTATGCATATTTTTTAGATGTTCGTACCTTCTATTTAGTGTAGTATTTAAGATGTGGAAATTAGACAACCTATTGAATATCAAGAAGGTTTTTAATGGAAAGAAGGTTCTATATGGAAAACAAAGAAAACAAACTCGGTTTGCTTGCATTAATCGCGTTAGTCATTGGCTCTCAGATTGGCGGCGGGTGCTTTAATCTGGCAACTGATATGGCTAGCGGCGCGAATGCCGGTGCCATCATGCTGGGATGGGTCATTACAGGAATCGGTATTCTTGCATTAGTTTTTTCTTTTCAAAACCTGTCCAATAAACGGCCTGACCTCGAAGGCGGTATATACAGTTATGCAAAATCTGGATTCGGCAGGTACCTTGGCTTTAATTCCGCATGGGGCTATTGGCTATCTGTCTGGCTCGGGAATATCGCCTTTTTAACCCTACTATTCAATTCCATCGGTTATTTTATTCCTATTTTTAATGGAGGAACCATTAGTTCTGTGATCGGTGCCTCCTTATTCCTTTGGATTCTAATTTTCTTTGTGTCCAGAGGTGTCCAATATGCTGCTGTCATGAATATCGTCGTGACGATTGCTAAACTGATTCCTATCATACTATTTATTATCATTGCCCTAATCGCATTTAAGTTCCGTACCTTTTCAATCGATTTCTGGGGTAGTAAAGGATTTCATTTTTCCGACGTTATGGGCCAAGTGAAAAGTACAATGCTTGTATCATTATGGGTGTTCACAGGCGTTGAGGGTGCTATTGTTTTATCAAGCCGGGCTAAGAAAAAAAGCGATGTCGGTAAAGCAACTGTCATCGGCGTGATTTCAACACTAGTCATTTACATACTGATTTCCTTATTATCATTAGGTATCATGCCGCGAGAAGAACTGGCCGGCCTAAAGAACCCTTCTATGGCCTATGTACTAAAAAGCATTGTTGGCCCTTGGGGAGCAGCCTTTGTCAACATTGGTCTGATTGTATCGTTATTAGGAGCTTTGCTCGGCTGGACCCTCTATGCCGCCGAAATTCCCTATTTAGCCGGCAAAGATGGAACATTTCCAAAGACATTTGCCAAACAAAATAAAAATAATGTTCCAATGAATTCGTTGTTTTTTACTGGAGTGCTGATCCAGTTATTTTTACTCACCTTATTAATTTCTGATAAACCCTATCAATTTGCTTTTTCCATGGCAAGCTCTGCCATACTAGTTCCCTATCTGTTTTCCGCCTTATTTCAAGTGAAATATAGCTGGCAGCAAAAGCAAACGGGTCAAATGATCATCGGGATTATTGCATCCATTTATAGCGTTTGGATTCTTTATGCTGCTGGACTGAGTTACTTATTACTAACAGCCATTCTTTATTCATTGGGTATATTCGTCTTTTTATATGCTGAAAAAGGAAGTGGTCAAAAGCCCTTCAAAAAGTTTGAACTTATTTGGGCCTTATTCTTTGTAGTAGTAGCGGTAGTGGCGGTTGTCATGCTTGTTACGGGGAAAATTTCGATATAAAACACAGGTAGGCTGGCATGATTGCCAGTCTTTTTTTACCTAGTGTATTCAGAAAATTAGAACTTTATCTTTGAAATATATGTGACATTCGGCCGTTATTCAATTAAAAAACTCCTAAAAATACTGTTTTGCATAAAAACATACATAAATATGCATAGTCATTTATATGATTGACAAAAAAATGTAATGATTTTAACAGTTTACTTGTAAGGGTACTTACAAAAGAAATCGTTTACATCACTTAGAATAAAGGTGTAGCAAGGAAAGAGAAAAAAAGGAGGATTAGAAATGAGTAGTACATCCGTATTGACTGCTGAGAGAGAAACACAAAACCAATTAAAGCACCCGATCAATGTTAAATCTGAAATTGGGACTTTAAGAACGGTGTTACTAAAACGCCCAGGTAAAGAAGTTGAAAACCTGGTTCCTGAATATCTTCAACGTTTATTATTCGACGATATTCCATATTTACCAATTATACAGAGAGAACACGACTATTTTGCCGAGACATTAAAAAATAGAGGCATAGAAGTCCTATACCTCGAGAAATTAGTTACTGAGACATTAAGTAACACAGAAATTAAAAAACAACTTGTTGATGATATTTTACGAGAAAGCCATGCTAATGTCAATGGGGCTGCAAAGGTATTAAGAGAATATTTATTATCCTTCCCTACTGCCGAAATGGTGGACAAAATTATGGCTGGTGTTCTAAAAAAAGAAATAGAAGAAAGCAAGAAAACTCATTTATATGAATTTATGGATGATCACTATCCGTTCTACTTAGATCCAATGCCAAACCTGTATTTCACCCGTGACCCTGCAGCAAGTATCGGCAACGGATTATCTATTAACAAAATGCGCGAACCAGCACGTCGCCGTGAATCCTTATTCATGCAATATATCATCAAACATCATCCACGCTTTGCCGGACATGACGTTCCAGTATGGCTTGACCGTGATAATGAATTCCCAATCGAAGGCGGAGATGAGCTCATCCTAAGTGATGAAGTTATTGCAATCGGAGTTTCAGCTCGTACATCTGCTAGAGCAATTGAAAAACTAGCTTTGAATTTATTCAAACGGAACAGTTCCTTTAAAAAGGTTATGGCCGTTGAAATTCCTAAGTGCCGCGCTTTCATGCATCTAGACACAGTGTTTACAATGGTAGATCACGATAAATTTACGATTCACCCAGAAATCCAAGGTCCACAAGGAAATATGAACGTATATATCCTTGAAAAAGGCGAAGATGCTGAACATGCTAAAATTTCGCACCGTTCCAACCTGCAGGAAGCTTTAAAAGAAGCTCTTGGACTTAGTGAACTTGTCCTAATTCCTTGCGGCGGCGGTGATGAAATCGCTGCTTCCCGTGAACAATGGAATGATGGATCCAATACTTTGGCTATCGCTCCTGGAGTTGTTGTCACATATGACCGAAACTACATTTCTAACGACTTATTACGTCAGCATGGTATTGAGGTAATTGAAATCTTAAGCTCGGAATTATCTCGCGGTCGTGGGGGCCCACGTTGCATGAGTATGCCAATCGTTCGTGAAGACCTTCGCAAATAATTAGCAGCGCCCGCTTCATTGCCGGGCGCTTGATTAAGAAAACCTTTTTATAAAAATGAGAGATTAAAGGAGAGAATATACAATGTTAGCAACTACACCAAAATTACACGGCAGAAGCTTTTTACGCGAAATGGATTTTTCTAAAGAAGAGTTTGTTTATTTCATTGAATTAGCCATGAAATTAAAAGATGAGAAAAAACATGGTGTTCCTCATCGCCACTTAGAAGGTAAAAACGTTGCCCTTCTATTTGAAAAACCATCTACTCGTACACGTTGTGCATTCACAGTAGCATGTATCGACCTTGGCGCACATCCAGAATACCTAGGAAAAGATGATATCCAATTAGGTAAAAAAGAATCTATCGAAGATACAGCTAAAGTATTAGGCCGCATGTTTGATGGTATCGAATTCCGTGGCTTTGAACACAAAAAAGTGGATATGTTAGCAGAACATTCTGGTGTACCAGTTTGGAACGGTCTTACAGATCAATGGCACCCAACACAAACTCTTGCAGACTTCTTAACTGTTAAAGAAAACTTTGGCCGCTTAGAAGGCATTAAATTCGTATACGTTGGCGACGGCCGTAACAATGTTGCTAACAGCTTACTTGTCGGTGGAGCTTTAGTTGGAATGGATGTTCGCATCTGCTCACCAGAATCTTTATTCCCTGAAACAGAAATTGTTGAATTAGCTAAAGAACTAGCTGCTAAATCTGGCGGTAAAGTAACCATCACTAGCAGTGTTGATGAAGGTGTTGCTGGAGCAGACGTTATCTACACAGACGTTTGGGTATCTATGGGTGAAGAAGATAAGTTTGCTGAAAGAATTGAACTTCTATCTCCATATCAAGTCAACATGGAAATGGTGAAAAAGACTGGTAATGAAAATATGATTTTCTTACACTGCCTACCTGCTTTCCATGACCTTGAAACAAGCTATGGCCGTGACATTAACGAAAAACATGGCATGTCTGAAATGGAAGTAACAGATGAAGTATTCCGCAGCAATCATTCTAAAGTATTTGATCAAGCTGAAAACAGAATGCACACCATTAAAGCGGTAATGGCTGCAACTCTTGGAAACTTAGATTAAGAGACTGCTTACTGGAGAAGGAGTTTGCTCTCCTTCTCCTTTCCTTTCCAATTCAAACAGAGGAGTGAAACATAATGGAAGAGGGAAAAAGTCTTGATACAAGCAAGAAACTCGGTTTATTATCCTTAATTGCCATTGTTATTGGTTCCATGATCGGTGGCGGAGCGTTCAACCTAGTATCAGATATGGCAGGCGGTGCTTCTGCCGGGGCAGTTATCCTCGGCTGGGTCATTACAGGATTTGGCATGATCGCACTTGCCTTTTGCTTTCAAAATTTAACAAATAAACGTCCTGACCTAGAAGGTGGCGTATTCAGCTATGCAAAAGCTGGTTTCGGTAACTATTGGGGCTTCAACTCCGCTTGGGGTTATTGGCTATCTGCATGGTTAGGCAATATCGCATTCTTAACCTTACTTTTCAGTGGCATCGGCTACTTTATTCCAATTTTTGATGGTGCAAATCTTGCATCGATCATTGGTGCTTCAGTTCTACTGTGGCTGCTACATTTCTTAATCCTCCGTGGGGTTCATTCAGCAGCATTAGTCAACCTGGTCGTAACGATCGGAAAACTCGTTCCAATTTTCCTATTTATCATCATTGCCATCTTCGCTTTTAAAATGGATACATTCTCCATCGATTTCTGGGGCAAAAATGGTTTCCATTTTTCAGATGTCCTAAGTCAAACAAAGAGCACCATGTTAGTTACCCTTTGGGTATTCATCGGTATTGAAGGAGCCGTCGTACTTTCAAGCCGTGCAAAAAATATGAATGATGTTGGTAAAGCAACAGTCATCGGTCTACTATCAACGTTGGTTATCTACATTCTTATAACCTTGTTATCCTATGGGATTTTGTCCCAATCAGAGCTTGCGGGCTTAAAGAGTCCATCTATGGCTTACGTCTTAAAAGAAGTAGTTGGTCCTTGGGGAGCGGCTGTAGTTAACCTAGGGTTAATCGTTTCCTTATTAGGTGCCTTGCTTGGTTGGACCCTACTCGCTGCAGAACTGCCATTTTTAGCAGCGAAGGACGGCATTTTACCAAAAATGTTTGCCAAGGAAAATAAAAACCATGCACCAGTCAATGCCTTAATTGTCACAAACGTACTAGTACAGATTTTCTTATTAACTCTATTAGTTTCTGATAAGCCTTATAATTTTGCATTCTCATTAGCTAGCTCAGCAATCTTAATTCCTTACTTGTTCTCTGCACTGTACCAAGTGAAATACAGTTTACAGAATAAAGAAACGAAACAAATGGTAATCGGATTAATCGCATCTATTTACGGAGTTTGGTTAATCTATGCAGCTGGACTTAGTTATCTAGTATTAACTGCTGTATTATACGCGATTGGAATCTTAGTCTTTAGAATCGCCCAAAAAGAAAATGGCGAAAAAACCTTTAAACCATTCGAACTGATCTGGGCTATTATCTTTATCTTACTTGCCATCCTGGCTGTATACATGGTTGTTGCCGGAAAAATCAGTTTATAAAAACCTAATCGAGTTTTTAATAATAGGAGGAAAATACAATGTCAAAGAAAGTAGTAATCGCTTTAGGCGGCAACGCTATTCAATCTGGCGATGCATCTGCCAAAGCTCAACAGCAAGCACTAGAAACAACAGCTCGTCAATTAGTTGACTTCATTGAACAAGGAATAGATATCATTATTTCTCACGGAAACGGTCCACAAGTCGGCAATATTTTACTACAGCAAGCTGCAGCAGATTCAGTTAAAAATCCAGCAATGCCGCTTGATACTTGCGGTGCCATGAGTCAGGGAATGATTGGCTACTGGATGCAAAATGCCATGGAAAAAGCCTTGAAAGAACGCGGCATTGTTAAAAATGTTGTTACCCTTGTTACCCGTGTAGTTGTTGATAAAGAGGATCCTGCCTTTATCAACCCAACTAAGCCAATCGGCCCATTCTATAGCGAAGAAGAAGCAAAACGAATCATGGAAGATTCAGGTGTATGTTTTAAGGAAGATTCCGGACGCGGCTGGAGACGTGTGGTAGCATCACCAAAACCTGTTAGCATCATGGAGCATTCCGTTATTAATTCCTTAGTAGAACAAGGTAACATCGTTATCTCCTGCGGCGGCGGCGGTATCCCTGTCATCGAAACAGAAAATGGTATTACTGGTGTTGAAGCAGTAATTGACAAAGACTTCGCTTCTGAAAAATTAGCTGAGCTTGTTGATGCTGATGCATTGGTTATTCTAACAGGCGTTAACAATGTCTATATTGATTTTAACAAACCAACTCAAAAGAAATTAGAAGAAGTTAGCATTGAAGAAATGAACACTTATATCACAACAGGTCAATTTGCAGCAGGCAGCATGCTTCCAAAAGTAGAAGCGGCTATCCAATTTGCAGCAACAAGTCCTAAACGCAAAACGATCATTACATCTTTAGAACAAGCAGTAAACGCAGTTGAAGGCAAGGCTGGTACCGTTGTATCAATGAATGGTGCTCCTGTACTAGTTTAATAGCCATAAATCAAACCTCTCCGAAACATGTTTCGGAGAGGTTTTTATGTCAAACTAATTTTTGTAATTTTAGAACTTTAGGTATGAACTTTATATGACATTCACTAGTTATTCAGTTTCACCCCCCCTTTTTGTATACACCCCCACCATTTATTAGTTTCGGTGCATAAAAATGTATATTTTCTCTGCAAAAATGTAAGGATTATTACACCACAACTGTGAACATGCTAACTTAAGAAAGCGCTTGCTAACTATAAAATCAAGATGAAAGGAGCGAAAAACATTGAATGCAGACAAATTGTTAAGTGAATTAAAAAACATAGAAACTGACTTTCATCAAGCCTTAAAGGAGCTCATAGCCATTCCCAGTGTCATAGATGAAACCGATGAGAACTTTCCCTTCGGCAAAAATATTGATTTAGCTTTAAGAAAGACTTTAGAGCTATGCAGTCAGTTAGGTTTTACCACCTTCTATGATCCTCAGGGTTATTACGGTTATGCAGAGATTGGTCAAGGCAAGGAGATGGTTGGCGTTCTCGGCCATCTAGACGTAGTGCCTGCCGGTAGTCTTGATGACTGGAATACTTCCCCGTTTGAAGCCGTCATTAAAGATGGCAACATGTACGGCCGCGGTACTCAGGATGACAAAGGCCCAACACTAGCTGCACTGTTTGCCGTCAAAGCCTTAATGAATCTCGGTATTGAGTTTGACAAGCGGGTCAGGTTTATATTTGGAACAGATGAAGAAACCCTTTGGCGCTGTATGAACCGTTACTGCAAGATTGAAGAAATTCCGTCAATGGGCTTTGCTCCCGACTCTACCTTCCCTCTCGTCTATGCTGAAAAAGGATTATTACAGCTGAATTTAGAAGGAAGTAATGATTCAGGGCTCCAGTTAAAAGCGGGAAATGCGTTTAATGCAGTGCCTGACGCAGCGAGATATGCAGGTGGAAAATTACCGGAAGTAAAGGCTGCTTTGACAGAAATGGGTTATGCTTTTGAAGAAACTGAAGATGAAATTGTTGTTCTAGGTAAAGCAGTCCATGCTCAGGTGGCAGAGAAAGGGATTAATGCTATTACCCGCCTGCTATTGGCACTGAAACAGGTCGGCTACTCTTCAAAAGTCATTGAATTTGTCAGCGATATGCTCCAAGAGGATCCATTTGCGGTGAAGATTTTTGGCGAATGTGAAGATGAGGCATCCGGCAAATTAAAGTTTAATATTGGAAAAATTGATTTGAATGAGGAAATTGAACGTCTATCCATTGATATTCGGATCCCTGTAACCGCCGATAAACAAGAAATGGTCGGGCTGTTGTCTGAGGCCGCCGCAAAGTATGGTCTGGAGTACAAGGAATTTGATTATTTACGTTCCATTTATGTCCCAAAAGATCACTTTTTAATTAAAACCTTGATGAAGGTTTATCAGGAAGTTACCAATGATTTCGCTTCCCAACCGATTTCGTCAGGTGGAGCCACTTATGCTAGAGCGATGGAAAACTTCGTTGCTTTTGGAGCCATTTTTCCGAATCAAGCAAAAACCGAGCATCAGCCAAATGAACATATTGATCTGGATTTAATGTTTAATGCTATGGAAATTTATGCACGTGCGATTTATGAACTAACCCGATAAATCATAATCGGGTTAGTACTCTCCTTTCTTTTTCTATTATTCTATTGGGGGTAGTACTATGAAAAAAATGAAAATGCCAACTGCCTACACGCTATTATTTTTAATTATCATTGTTATTGCTGCATTAACTTGGATAGTCCCTGGTGGTCAATACGATACGAAAGTGGACAAGGTTAGCCAGCAAGAAATTCCTGTTGCCGGCACCTATCACCAACTCTCGGCCGCTAAACAAACGCCTCAAGGTATATGGGAAGTGGTCAATGCACCGATTAACGGTTTCTTTGATGCAAAAGATATCGCATTGTTCGTTCTAGTTATCGGTGGATTCCTTGGAGTGGTCATGAAAACAGGGGCGATTGATGCCGGAATCACTCGGGTCATTCGTAAATTAAAAGGCCGGGAGCAATGGTTGATCCCAATCTTGATGACACTGTTTGCGATTGGTGGTACAACCTACGGTATGGCCGAAGAAACAATCGCGTTTTATCCAATTTTGATCCCAGTTTTAATTGCTGCTGGTTATGATGCATTAACGGCTGTTTCCATTATCGCTCTTGGAGCTGGTATCGGTTGTCTGGGTTCTACTGTAAACCCATTTGCTACAGGTATCGCTTCTGGATTCGCCGGAATTTCAATTGGTGACGGAATGGGACTGCGGTTAGTCATCCTTATTGTGACGTTAATTGTTACCATCATGTTCGTCATGCGCTATGCAAAAAAAGTCAAGGACGATCCGTCCAAGTCATTAATTGCCAATATGAAAGAGGAAAATGAGCAGCATTTCTTAACTCAGAAAACAGAAGATCTTGAATTTACCGGTCGCCGCAAGGCAGTACTTTCGGTATTCGGATTAACGTTTGTGATTATGATTTTAGGTGTAGTCCCATGGGCTGCAAAATTCAATATTACTATTTTTGAAGATTTAGTTACGGCCTTAGGAAAAATTCCGTTCATCGGCAAATTATTAGGCGGCATGATCCCGCTTGGTGACTGGTGGTTCGGAGAATTAACGATGCTTTTCCTCGTTTCTTCTATTATAATTGCCTTTATTTACCGTATGGGCGAGGAAAACTTTACGAGCACCTTTATTAATGGAGCACGTGATTTACTCGGAGTTGCGATTATTATCGGAATCTCCCGCGGTATTACCGTTGTTATGAACGCTGGCGGCATGACCGCAACCGTTCTTCATTGGGGCGAAGGAGCCCTCTCTAATATGGGTTCTGTTCTTTTTACGGATCTATCGTTTTTGTTCTACATGCCACTTTCTTTCTTAGTTCCATCCACATCGGGTCTAGCCACCTTGTCCATGCCAATCATGGCGCCATTGGCTGATTTCGCGCATGTGGGAAGAGATATTGTCATCACGGCTTACCAAAGTGCATCCGGTGTCATCAACTTATTGACTCCAACAAGTGCTGTCATTATGGGCGCACTAGCTATTGCTCGAATTCCTTATAGCACGTATTTGAAACATGTTTGGAAATTGGTAGTAATGCTTTCGGTGATTGTGATGGTTATTTTAAGTATTGCGACGATTATGTAATTAATTTGAATGTCTGATAAAGCGGTTGCGTGGGCCTATTTGGCCTATGTGACCGTTTTTTGTTTTTGGAGCAATATATTGGGGCTAGGTTCCTGTTTTTTACTTTTTGCTGCTCGTTCTGGATTGTAGAGATGGTCTACCTTCCTGTTTTTTTACTTTTGTAGCTTGTTCAGGAACGTAGAGGCGGTCTACTTTACTGTTTTTTTGCTTTTGCAGCTTGTTCGGGAACGTAGAAGATGGCTATGTTTCCGTTTTATTGACTCTTTCTTGTTTTTGGGTTGATAGTAGCATTCTATCTGACCGCTTTTCTAGATTTCTACAATTTTTAGTCTGATAGAAGTATTCTATCTGACCATTATTCAAGAATCCCCTTATTTTTGGGCTGTTAGAGGCTTTCAATCAGTCTTATTATTCCCCAAGCATCATATTTTGGTCAGATAGCCTGACCCTTCATTACCAACTTTTTCATTTCAAATAACTGTCATATTTCTTTTACAAAACCTTATTGACAATGATTCTCATTATCTCTAGAATAAGCATATAGACAACAGAGAGAACTTAACACTGCGAGGAGGAATATCAACAATGTTTAACATGTTATTTGGGTTGAAAGATATTCACACGGTTATTGCGAATCAACGTAAAATTGGTGGTGCAGCTGAAGCGGATTCCATTCGTTTGTCCTCCGGTGAGATTTATAACAACCCCGTGTTCACCAATGTTGATATTTCAAAAGGTCAATATGTTTCGGTCGGTTTTATCGATGAAAACGGCGCGAACATCATTGCCCATGTTGACCAGATTGCCATTATTAAAGGCCTTCAGCACAAATTGATTTGTCAGCTGAATAACTCTTTCATTAAGCAAATCATGGTCCGTGACACATTACAGTATTTACAAAAGCTTTGTGAAATAAACCATGGCTTTGTCACTCAAACCTTCAAAAAAGAGGCTATGAAAATTGTCCGTGATATTAGTGTAAAAGAGCTTCATAAACACAATATTACTTTGCCCTTCCCAGTGGAAGATAATTTAGTTCATATGAGCGAACGTATGCACGCATAAAAAAAACGAGGCCCCCAGTCCTCGTTTTTTTTATGACATAATTTCCGTCTGGCATGCTAAGCGGAAGCCGCCCCCTATTTCATCTTTCAATTTACTTAATTCTTTCTCATTTGGTTGGGATAACTTTATGCCAATGGCATCCACTTTGACCTTGCACTGGCCGCATGTTCCTTTTCTGCATTT
Organism: Bacillus sp. JJ1764; assembly: GCF_036962145.1. Taxonomy (NCBI): domain Bacteria; kingdom Bacillati; phylum Bacillota; class Bacilli; order Caryophanales; family Bacillaceae; genus Bacillus; species Bacillus sp. JJ1764. The sequence goes on from NZ_JBALNY010000092.1 coordinate 16,091, forward strand.
ATACTGAATGGGTTTTCCCTGCTTAAGTGCAGTGTCCAGAAGGATTCCTTTTTCAGGTGTCACTTCAAATTTATTTATCCCTTGATACAAGATTAGTTTTTCCGTAAACACTTCTGGTTTGAGGATGGCCTTTGGTATCGTTTGTTGAACAGCGCTCATCCTTCCGGGAATTAACGAACCAACGGTAAACATGCGATTCATCGTTTAATCCCCGATTGCTTCCAATGTGCAAATAGCTGATGGTCGCTTAATCCGCAGTACAGCTGTTTCATAAACCCTGAAGGGATGGTTCAATCCTTCCTGTCCCAAATAAGCCGTGTCAAAATCCTCTGAAATGGCAAGGTCCAAATTGTTTCTGCCCGTATTGACCAGCACTCCTGTTTTTCCTTTTAAAACAGGTGATTGGAACACGCCATCGGTCACCAACTCACGAATATGTTCAATTTCTAGAACATTAGTATCCCTATGTACACGATGGATAAGTGAATAAAGCTCTGGCGATAGTACTAAGGCAAAAGGTCCATGATGATTCAATTCGAGCAGTTTGTTGCGGGCATCCACGATATCCTGAAACGCTGCACCCGATTCATACCACTCGCCGATTAAATGAGTGATTCGCCCATGAACATTCATTAAGCCTGGGAGGTCAAATTCCTTTGAACCATGAAAAATCATCTGATCCTCCATAATAGCAACATCTCGGGCGGCATTGGCAGCCGGTGAAAAATCAATCGGGATGTCGAGGACTTTTGCCTGTTCCAGGTCCCTCCAAAATAGAATAAAATCTTTGTATATCATGGGAATTGTCAAATTAACACGTTTGCTTGTTTCAACATCTACGTCAAATGAACCTTGAAAGTCCATTTTTGCTTCTTCATTTTCAGTAAAAATATCGTTAAAAATACTCTGGACTCCCCTGCCAAGCGGGCCGTACAGTTCAATAAATCTACGCCCGACCAGTTGTCTGCGTGCTGCCTCGATGACGGTTCTATCTAATTGGGCAAATTCACCATCATGGAGTGGTGAGTCTGGGTATAGCTGTGATTTATTCATACGTTTTCCTCTCTTTTCCTCATTTGCTGATGATGATGTTAGTGATTCAGCAGGATTCCCATAAGATTTTGTGATATTTTTGCGAGTTTTGCTAAGTATCCCGCTATATTTTCGATTAATCCCACCGTTTGTTAGCAATAATTATGACGAATCCTCTACTATGCCTTACATCAAGCTGCCAACCGTAAATCCTTTCCGGTAATTTGAAGTCTTTTCGGCAGTAACGGAAGCTGACACGGACCTGTCCAAATGATCATGATGCTCATCATGATGGACATGGGGATCCACATAGTTATGGTCAAAACGACCATTTATTTCATTTAGCATGACTTTAACTTGCTGGTAATCCTGGTAGGAAACCTGCCGCAACTGATTTAGCAGTGTAGTGCGCTCTTCATCTGTGAAGCGAAACAAGGCCAAATCCAAATGCTCAACAAAATTGTGAAGTCCAAATTTTTCAAGATTTAATTCCTGTAGCAAACGATTAAACTCGTTATTTGTTGGGGTAAAGTCCTGGTTCTCTTTTTCCTGCAGGAACTTGTTGATTAACGGAATCAGCTCTGCCAAGCGAGATAGACGTTGTTCCTCTTCTTCATAAATATGGTGATAATACAGGCGTTCATGGTCGTCTGTTGCGTTCTGAATGACCGGGTCGAGCAGATCCATAAATTTTTCAATGGCGTTTTTTGTTGTGGTAAAGATCCGATAAAATATCTCCAGTTCCTGTTTCACGACATGTACCTCCCAAAGCTTTTACTACCTGCATTATTGACGTGGAGAATCGTTTTAAAACGCGAAACAGAGAAATTAAAGTTACGATCACGAATAACAATTCTGGCTTGAAACAAAATAATAGATGGCAGTGTCCAAATATTCTTAGGAGGAGATAGGGTATGATGCAAAATCAACAGGGGCAAATGCACCAGAATATGCATACAGGAGCCGTGCCACCGCAATTGAACCATGGCGGTCATGAAATGTTTGACGTGCATGAGGTACTAGTTCAATCGATTGACACATTGAATCAGTATATGATGCTTCGTCCACATGTAAAAGATCAGGAATTACTGGGGATTTTAGATCGCCAATATCAATTCATACAAGATGAGTACAATATTACCTTGGAATGCTTCCAAAGCGGACAAGATCCTTCCAAACCTACACAAAGCTATGAAATGCAACAGGACAACGATTTTGTTTATGGACTCAAACAAACATCTCAGCCGAAAAGACCAATGCAGAGCCTTAATGAGATTTCTGATGAATTTATTTCTGCTTCAATGCTCGCATGCTGTAAAGCTGGAGCTGCTGGAAAAACGATGGCTGCCGTTGAATCGACGAACCCTGTTGTTCGCCGTGTACTTGCTGACTCCATTCCGAACTGTATTGAAATGGCGTATGAACTTTCTATTTATCAAAACAAAAACCATTACTACCAAGTACCACAGCTTGCTCAAGAGGATATGACGCAAATCATGAACTCATTTGCTCCTGCCCAAGGAACGCCACAAACTGGTGGCAACACAAACATGGGTATGGGGACGAACATGAACAACAATTCGAATAACATGCGTCATTAATAAAAAAAGCTATCCTTTCCAAGTTTGGAAGGATAGCTTTTTACCTATTTTACATATTCTACTCTATTGCGACCCTTACGCTTTGCTTCATATAACGCTTGGTCAGCCCGATTGATCAATGACTTTGCATCTTCACCTATCTGAAAGTCACTGATACCGAAACTAGCGGTAATGTGGTAATTTTCTAACAGAGTTTCATCTATCTTTTTTCTCAACTTTTCCGCTAAGGAAGCTGCATCTGGAGTGGTGACAAGGACCGCGAATTCTTCTCCGCCATATCTGGCAAAGACATCGGTATAGCGAGTTTGTTCTGAAATCAGCTTAGTGACGTGGCATAAAGCTCTGTCACCTTCTGTATGGCCATAGGAATCATTAAATTTTTTAAAATGGTCAATATCAATGAGAATGAGGCTAAACTCTCCCCCATATAAATGGGCGTTAACCATTAATTTATTTAATTCCTTATCAAAGAATCCTCGATTAAAGATACCCGTTAATGAATCCGTTTCCGCCAATAGCATCGTTGTATTCATTTTTTGGTGAAGTTGATATCGCATAATATTTATACTTGAAACCAGTTCAGATAGCTCGTCCTTGGATTTTTTCTGGTCAAATAAAGGATAATCGAAATTTCCACCTGCTATTTCTTTGATCGCATTTTGAACTTCAAGTATTGGCTCGGTTACCTTTTTAAATGCGCTCAACATCATTACGATTAGCGTCATGAATAGAAAAAACGAGAGAAGTATTAATAATATATGGTAGTTAGACGTTAAAGAGGAAATGTATTTTATCTTTGCCTCTCTTTGCAAAGATGTTTCTGTATAGACTGTTTTAGCCTTTGACCTAAACTCATCAAAACTTTCTTTCCCTTTAGCAAGACTTTGATTTGTTACTTTCATATTATGGCCTTGCTCGATCACTTGTTGCGAGCCATAATGATTATGCCAGTAAAAACCTGATTCAATCATCGCATTCACAGGATCAGTTAATGAAGGAAAACGGCGGATATTTAATTTTAATCCCCAAGCCAAAGATGAATATCGATCTGTTCCAAAAAAATAGGGTTCAAGAAACTTCTCGTCTCCTGTTAAATTATATCCTCTTTGTCCTGTTTCTTGATTTAATAAGCTTTCAGTCAATTCATGTGCCTCTTCATTGATTTTGGCTATTAAATCAAGATCTTGATTT
>NZ_JBALNY010000093.1:0-1321 GCF_036962145.1 Bacillus sp. JJ1764
CTAATAAACAAAGTTTCCTTTAATTTTAGTGCAATTATCAACATTAAATTTTACCAGAGCCTTTCATTTTGTACAGGCCAGATGTAGATGGTGTACTTAAACGATCAAAGTAGGTTAGGTAAAAAAAGAATCACGACAAAGTTGGAATAATAAGTAATAAAAGTTCATATAACAGGGGGCTAAGATGGCAAATCAAGTTAGAAAGAAAATGGTAGGTTGGATAATAGGCTTAGGTATACCATTGTTGGCAGGAGTTATTTATTATTTCATTTTGCTATCGCTATATGTATAAGCAGAAGATTAATACTACTTCCCAGTCCCCCGGAATGCTGAATTAATCCAGGAAAATAAAATAGGGAAAAGTTATGATTGGTCCGCAGCATCAGAGGAAAATGGTATACCTATTGGATAAGAATTAGTCCTAAAAATCAATGGATGGGAAAAGAAAGATATGGTGCGTCAGTTTTATATACAAAAGAAAATAAAAAAATAGATTTAATATGTTCAACTATGCATCTAAACAGCCTTAAATGGAATTAATATTAGAAAAGTCTTTTTTAACAGGGGCTTATGTTAAAAAAGGGATGGGCAGCAATCCCAAAGTCTTATTGTGTGCTAACGAGCAGGATAGTTACATTCATCCTTTTATTGTAGACCTTGTAACTCCCAAGGGAATTTACCAGTTTTTCTATCCACTATTCTCATCACTTCAGCAATGTCTTGCTTAGTTACATTTGCCATGTCAATGATTTCTTCGTCACTTCTTTTCTTAACATACTTCATGTGACGAATAATTCGATAACGTTCATGTATAGTCCCTTTATAAAGTGCTTTCTTGTGTGTATATTCTAAGAACGGTTGGCACCACTTTCTACAAGTCTGCTCTTCTTCTTTTTTCAGTCCCATTGTGAATGTAAGGGAAATAACTAGAAAGAAAAACAATATTCTTTTCATTTGGTAATCACCTCACATTTTATAGTAACCAGAAGATATGGAATAATGAATGAAATCCATTAAAACCTAATGGTATTTTTCTTGAATATGATATTACAAAAAAGGCTTAGAGTTGAAAGAACTCTAAGTCTTTTTGACAGTGAAGTTACTGTGATTTACCGTTTTCACCTCACAAGTAAGCCCGGTACTATTGTAGACGTCCGTTTTTTTAATCAAATGAAGTAATACTATCATAATGAACAAAAAGAAATATATAAGGAACTCCGTTTTTCGAAAAAATCTTTAATTGAATTAGTATTTAAAAAATGAGATGTTATTCATGGTTAATTATTAATATTTAGTGAAAATGGAAACTAGTCTATAGGAT
>NZ_JBALNY010000094.1:0-2614 GCF_036962145.1 Bacillus sp. JJ1764
CGATTGGAACAGGTCTATTTCTTGCAAGTGGAAGCATGGTTCATACAGCTGGACCAGGGGGAGCCATTCTGACGTATGGATTAATTGGGATTATGGTCTATTTTGTTATGATCAGCTTGGCAGAAATGGCGACCTTTTTACCTGTCGCAGGTTCCTTTAGTACGTATGCTACTCGTTTTGTTGATCCCTCTCTCGGGTTTGCACTCGGGTGGAACTATTGGTATAACTGGGCGATTACGATTGCATCGGAATTAACAGCTGTGGCATTGATTATGAAGTTTTGGTTTCCGGATACCCCTTCCTTCCTTTGGAGCGGGTTGTGTCTAACGATTATTTTTCTCCTAAACTATCTTTCTGTAAAAGGGTTTGGTGAATCAGAATATTGGTTTTCCATGATTAAAGTAGCTGCCGTCATCGTGTTTCTCATCATTGGTGTTCTGATGATTTTTGGGATTCTCGGCGGAGAGTATATTGGGTTTAAAAACTTTACGATTGCGGATGGACCTTTCCATGGCGGGTTTATGACGATTCTCGGGATCTTTATGGCTGCCGGATATTCCTTCCAAGGAACAGAGCTTTTTGGAGTAGCCGCCGGAGAAACAGATAATCCATCAAAAGCCATCCCTAAAGCTGTAAAACAAGTATTTTGGCGGATCTTATTATTCTACATTTTGGCTATTCTTGTTATCGGTTTATTGATACCGTTTACAACCGAGAGTCTCGGAAGTGATAATGTTGCCGTAAGTCCCTTCACTCTAGTATTTAAGCAGGCAGGGATTGCTTTTGCGGCTTCAGTCATGAACGCGATCATTTTAACATCTGTTCTGTCAGCAGGGAGTTCTGGTCTGTATGCTTCAACTCGGATGCTATGGGATTTAGCGAGAGAAGGAAAAGCTCCAAAGTTTTTAGCGAAGCTAGATCATCGCGGGGTACCGGTTGCGGCCTTAGTCATAACCGCTTCAGTTGGGACACTTGCTTTTCTTGCTTCTTTCTTTGGGGATGGTGCTGTCTATATTTGGCTATTAAATGCCTCAGGTATGTCTGGATTTATCGCCTGGCTTGGAATCGTTATCAGCCATTACCGTTTTCGTCGTGCCTATATAGCCCAAGGCTATGATCTACGCGACCTTCCATATCGGGCGAAATGGTTTCCATTCGGACCACTTTTTGCCATTGCCCTTTGCACATTCGTTATCTTGGGACAAAATTACAGCGCTTTCACGAGCGAAACCATCGACTGGAATGGTGCCCTCATCTCCTATATCGGGCTGCCGCTATTCCTCGTCGTCTGGCTTAGCTATAAATTTAAAAAGAAAACAAAGTTGATCCCACTCCATCAATGTGACTTTCGCCGAGATGGCCAACAATAGGATGGGGTAACTGAAAACCTTCCATAGATAAAGTTTGTGAAGTGTGAATACCTTAAGTGGGAAGATGGATTTTAAGAGAAAACCTATGTCACAAAGCTCTGAATCCATTTCCCCATTCATCATTTTTTTAATGAAAAAGGAGAACGCATTTACGGTTTACGCAATGTGTTCTCCTTAAACTTGATCATTTTGATTATTTTATTTGATGTCAAACGTATGTTTAGGACTTTGATTCCTGACTGAAGCTCTTTGTACAAAAACAAAATGGGACAGTAAGGCAAGTAAGCTGGTGCAAAAGATAACGACACCCATTGGAACTCCTGAATACGCTCCTGCGATTCCAACAAGCGGAGCAGAAATTGAACCTAGTACAAAAGGCAATAATCCCAATAATGCTGAGGCACTTCCCGCAATATGTCCCTGCGTTTCAATTGCCAATGCAAAAGACGTGGTACCGATCATACTGATTGAAGATACAAAAAAGAATATCGGAATGGCGACAAGGATAAGAGGTGCTTTTAAAAGGAGGGCTATCAACAATAGTGCACCTGACAAATTGGAGATCGCTAACCCAATCTTTAAGAAGGTCCGCTCCGGGATGATGTCCGCCAATCGGCCCACTAACTGGCTGCCAATAATTAAAGCCAACCCATTTACCCCAAACAATAGACTAAATTGTTGAGGAGTCACCCCGTAAATATTCTGATAGACAAAAGGGATCCCGGAAACATACGCAAAGATTCCAGCAGTGGTAAATCCCTGGGTCAGAGCATACCCCATGAACGTACGGTCCTTAAATAAAGAACCAAAATTACTCACAATTTGCGGTAAGTTACTAGGGATTCGTTTTTCTCTTGGCAGTGTTTCTTCCAGTTTTAAAGATACGGTTAAGATTAACACAAGTCCAATACATGCCAATGCTAGGAACACCCCATGCCAGGATGTAAATTTAAGAATGGCTCCCCCCACTATCGGTGCAACGATCGGACCGAGGTTTCCCACTAAGACCATCATGGTAAAAAATTTGGTCAATTCCCTGCCGCTAAAGAGATCCCGTACAATTGCCCTAGAGATCACTAGTCCCCCTGAGGCAGCAAAGCCCTGGACTAACCTTGAGATAATTAAAAAATAGATATTGGGTGCAAACGAGCATGTTAACGAAGCAAGGAGGTACAAGCCGATAAAGAACAATAATGGTTGGCGCCGGCCTTTCACGTCACTCATAGGTCCGATGATTAATTGCC
>NZ_JBALNY010000094.1:2642-2885 GCF_036962145.1 Bacillus sp. JJ1764
AAACCGAGCCCCAATAAACAGGAAGTTAAACTGATTTGAACAAGTGAAGCTGACGTATGAAAATCCTTAACAATTGTTGGGAAGGATGGCAAATACGTATCAATTGTAAAAGGTCCCAACAGTCCAAGTGATCCTAAAAGAATAGCAAGCTGTATCCGTTTCTTTCCACTAAGTTTATTCAAATTCCATCGCCTTTCTATACAAGCTGTGTTTTCAAATGATGTATTTTTTTATTAAAAAAAT
>NZ_JBALNY010000095.1:0-4892 GCF_036962145.1 Bacillus sp. JJ1764
TAATATACGTTCTCCCGGTTGAATCAAACTTAACACTAATACTTTAAGTATATTTTCATTAAGGCTTAATCTCATATTTTTCCCTTTAGGCGGAATTAGAAATTCGATATCCTTGCTTAGCTTCCTGATTAATTTATTTGTATCTTCAGATGCCTCTTTAAGTATTTTAAAATCATTTTCAATTTTTTCTTTATTTTTATATGACTCAATATCAGCCATGTGAACTGCCCTAAAAACGTTTTCCTCTATACTTAGATAAGATGAAACTGCCATTTTTCTAATATGACCATTAGGCTTATCAGTCAAGTCAATCAACCATTCTTGTCCATCATTGTCATTAAGAACCATTGTGGCCTGTAGGCACATCATTCTCATTATCTGCATGGCAATAAGTTTTCCTAATAATTCTACCTTCTCAAAAGGATCAAATTCACTTGTTAATATATTATTTAATTCAATAACAGCTTTCTTTGCTCGTAACGAAAAGTTATCAGGAATCCACATAGCATCCTTCTTTATTCTGTTTACATTATCAACTGTCATTGGATCAGATTTTTCATCATAATTATATTCTAGCCACGTCTCTTGAAGATATTGAGCAATCGCACTTAATTGCGGAATTCCTTGCACTAAATCTTTCAAACCCTGAATTAGTTTTGATTCGTACTCTGGTGCTTCTTTTATTCCTTGAACAATATGCAAGTAATAAACTTCTCCCCCACGTGCCATAAAGGCTCTATCAGTAAAAGAAAAAGCTTTATCTACTTTCGATTTATCCTTATCATATTCTAATTTTGTACGAACATTTTTCTTCCCCATCGCCTCACAAAATATTAATTCTGGTGCTACTGGTAATAATGACTGGGCAAACCAAGATCTTTTTCCTATAACCGCATTAAATCCATAAAGCAGATCTTGTAATACATCTAATACAAACTCCGCGTTCATGCTAGGATTTGAGATGTCCATATTGCGTATTAAATAATCTCTATGCTCTTTAAGTGCATCTTTGTCAATTTCAAATCTTTTTTCTTGTTCACTTCTATTAAGGAAAATAAATCTCTTTAATCCCATTTTAGGACTAGGAAAATACGTTAGTTTTTCCCCGTCTTCCGGTACAAAAAATGAATAACCTTGATCAGCCTTCTCTATAGATTCAGTACCTTTGGGTGAAATGAAAACAAGCAAAAACTCAAGAAGATATTCATATAGTGTCTGACTACGAAAAATTCTCTGTCCGTATATTTGTATCTGAGGATTCATTTCATCCTTGTCGAAATCTTTAATATTAGGGAACACTTTCATCAAATCCTTTATACTTAATTTAATCGATATATAAGTCTTTACCAGAAATTTCAAAACTAACTAACTTAGGGCCTTTAATTGATTGCACTAATACTTTGATTAAGTGTTCATTTTCATTAAATTTATATTCCTGATATAGCTTAGATTTCATTTTATCTACACCATGACTAAGAGAGGGATTTAACTTTGTTGAGACTGCCCCTTTGGATACCTTATCAAAGTAATCTAATAACATCAGAGAAATTTGAAAATGCTCGCTTATTCTTCCAAAACTTAGCTCTAAAACAAAGTGATTTTCTTCAGAATCATAATCTGATTGCATAAATTTTGACTTAATATAAATATCCGAGGTATCTATCTTGCCCAAGAGTAGTTGTACATTCTGAATAGCTTTACCTTTTCGATTAAGAGGGAGAAATATCACATCGTCCGCTCCTGAATCTATTGGTATTCCAACTAGCATAAAATAAAGTGCTTTAACAATTTTAGATTTAATATTCCTTAATTCACGACCAGATAACTCAGTTACTCTTGAATTAAGATATTCTGGGAAGATTGGTGAGAATAGCCTTCCTAACAAGTCGGACATTGTTTTCTCATTATGATTACCAAATAAGATTTCCATTCTCCTTACTGATTTCCTTAGTTGGTAAGGCTCGTCCTCTCTTAGTAAGTCAATGGATAACGTAGTATATCTTCGCATTTTTTTCTGCCAGATAGGCTCTATTACATTCCTAGCTTTAGGAGTTAAATATTCAAAATCACCTTTAACAAAAATATTGTAATCATTCTTTAGTTCTTTAGTATCTAAACCTAAGCTTTGAAGTTCCTTTATTGCCTTAATTTGAATAGCATCAGTATTTATCGATACTCCCGTATAACCAAAAAATAAATTTGAAAAGTGATAGATGTATAATAAAGTTTCATTTGCGTTAGGTTCGATTGACTCACAGGTAAGATTACCTGTAATAGAATATGAAAGCTGTGATAATATTTGTCTTATAGTAAGTCGTTTATCTGTCTCATATAACCATCTATAATAGCTAGTAATAAACTGTTCAACGTTATTAAAGTTTTCATTTACAGACAGATAATTATTATACATCGGACATACTTGTTTTTTATCACATTGATTACATGGCTCCCATAGCTCATCAGATAGCATGTTTTTGAATAAACTCGGCACCATGACAACATTATCTATCCTAGCCATGTTGATAAGTAAAACATCATGTACACCAACTTTTCCAACATGACCTGTATTTTCATCCATTAATCTTAATAAGTCCATTTCAACTGTTGTCTTAGAAACACCTGTTGGAAATTTCTCCTCTAAACCCTTAAATGAATCAATCAATGGCCCAGTATTAGAGATTAATACCGCCGAACCACCACTTTCTTTAATATCTATACTTCTTTTTAAAAGGGTGACCTGTTCTTGTTTATTCAGCTCACTCATGTCTTTTACATATAGAAATTTTGAATTAAGTTCCTCTGAATAATATTCATCATATACCTTTAACTGTTCATTACTTTTAATCAATTTTAGTTCCCTAAGTATTTGATAAACTAGGCTCGTTTTTCCATCCCCTGCATGACCTGTCAATAATATTGTCGTTGGTTTCTCTTTTATTTTTTCAATAAGATAGTTCCCAATATTTCTTTCAACCCGTATTTTATCGTAAAAGGGATTTGTAATTTGTGATTCGGCAATCGCATTTTCGTTTGAACTATTTGCGTTATTCATCGAGTTTAGATAGGATATAAAATCATTACTCATTTTTCAACACTCCAGTGAAAAAGTTCTTTAATTCTATTATAATAAATAATGGTAAATAAATGGCGTGGTAATTAATCCAAAAGCACTAGTTATCGATATCTATTTCTTTTAACTGCTGGCGTTTCTTTTCATAATCATCTTCTGTTGCATTCTTCCATTGGGCATCAAGTAACATCTCTGCCCATTCATTAATTTCGATATCTGTTTGTTTATGTAGCTTATTTAACATAAACTTTAATTGATTTATGTTAAAAAGACCGTCAAAATAATCTGTATATATAGATTCCAAATTCTTCATAATATCTTCTCTGTTCAATTTCCTTAACCTCTTTCATTCCAACTCATTTACTTTAATCATAAAGCTTTTATCCTACGCTGTCATATCTTTTCAAATTACATTTTATACCGTATTTCAAAAATAAAAGGATAGAAACTTACATCAGAGTTTTTCTATCCTTTTATTTATATTTAATTTGATTCAAGACATTTTATTGTAGTGGATGTTTTTACTTGAGTATAACCAGAAATAGAGCAAGCCCAGCCATCCTTTGGTGAATCACTATTTCCTTTTGCCTTATTATAATATTCACACACACTCATTCCATTTGCAATTTAGGTTGCTCCACCTATAGAGTGAGGTATTTTATGGTCTGCATTCATCTGTTCAAAAGCTATTTTTGTTCCACAAATTTCACACTTTTCTTCTAACTTCCTCCAAAGTGTTAATTTTTCATACTTGTTAAAAAGTCTAGATAGGTCTTTGGGTGTTAGAGCTGCTTCATTAAGTAATGTTTTATGCATAGCCTCGTGTCGTTTGGTAATTGCCTCTTGGTCTCCACCTTTACCAAAATAAAAAATATAGTTTTTTATCGCAGCTTCATATGTATTGTTTTCATCAAACTTTCATATTCCTTGCTTGTTCTTGTATCCTCACAAGCAATAATAAAATCCCCTAACGCTTATACCACATAATTCAGTTGATTTAAAATTCCCTACCTTAAATGAGATAAATCCCTTTTTTCTTTAATGGCCCTCAAAAAACTTACCCTTTAAGCAGTCTAAATGGTAACATACCCTACAGTCCTAAGTAATTTTAATTGAACAAAAAATGTTTTGTTAGTCTCCTTTATAGTATTTGACAATATAAAATGCTATAAACTGATGTATCTTTGTATGTTTTATGAATGAATAGGATTTTAAGTATACCCCTTTACGATCTCATTTGGGTATAATTGTAGTGAAAAGGTTTGGGGGCATAATAATGAAACCATCAGTAGCCAAAATTTTTGAGCAAAAGTCTGAACAATGGGGACTTAGAGGTGATCCTTATTTATGGGATGAACTTCAACAGGTTTTCTCCACGATTCCTTTACCCTGCTCGAAAACTTGTTTTATTCAACATTTTGAAAAGTTTTTTCAAAAGCTCACAAATCACTCATTTAAGTCTGAATCTGATTTTTGGGTAGAAAAATACGACCACGGGGGTATGTCTAGTGGGGGTATCGGTGTAGATTTTTTGCATAAAAAAACTCTTCCACTTTTATTTACTCGATTAGAAAAATTAAATAATGAATACTTGAATCAATAATTAAACGGAAAATAAGATAGGGAGTCTGAATCAACCGCAGCTGCCTATCTTATTAACACCAGCAATATAACAATTCTTTATACAATTAACTTACTCATTATTGAAAAAGGTTCATGGGAATCTCTAACCTATACCAAATTATAATGAGCAACCTGTTTTAATACCTCAACTTTTTTTGTATCCATAGAAATAAATCATTTAAACAATATATTTAATCTT
>NZ_JBALNY010000096.1:0-11821 GCF_036962145.1 Bacillus sp. JJ1764
TAACTTACTATTATGGAAAGTATCGTATATAAAATCAACCAAATAAGAAAAGATTCATTAAAAATTGACATCATCAATAAAGCAAACACAACAAATGTAAGTAAGGGCATAACGAACCATTTTCTAAAAAACAAAAAGCCAATTATTGAACTTACAACAACGACAATAGGAAAAATAAGTAATATCAAACTAAATTCCATACCCCGCTCACTCCCTTTCCATACCATAATTATACAAGATTGAGTGTAAAATTACACTTTTAATTGAATGTATATTTGAAGGAAAAAACAAACTTTACAAAAACGGTCAATGGTGATCACAAGACTGCCAAAAATTACATTAAAAAGCACCCTTTAACTATCAGTCTGCAAATTAGGAAAAAAATGTTAATATTAAGTATGTCACCTTGAATTCTTTTTTTACATTTTTTCTTAAAGTACGATTAGGAGGCTAATATGAGCGGAGATGGATTAGTATGGATGATATTATTGGTAGCTCTTTTGTTATTAAATTTTATGGCTATTTCTTCTTATAACAAGAAAAATACATCTTTTTTGTGGTCTGGCTTGCTTATTTGTATTATGGGTCCAGTTATTGGGTTTATTTCTGGTTCTATTTTTGTAAATTTGGACCATGTTGAGGGAGGAACTGGTGAAGGCGGAGCAATTGGTGCAGCCTTTATAGGGTTGATTATCCTTGGTAACGGAATGATCTACCTAATCGTCGGCATTATTATGATGATTAGTCATTTCTTTAAAAAGGAATAATTCCTACGTACCTTTATCCCTAGGGGCAAGTGAGAATGATTCATAATAGATCTATCTTTTAAAAAGGAAATAATAATTACGAAAAAGACAAAAGAAACTTGTTCTTTTAACTACCTATTGGTGACTTATATAAATAAATATATTAATAGGTCTCTGTAGGGATTGCGGTAAGACATTTAACGAAAGGCTGTTTTCGTATAGATTGTGGCTTTTTTATCATACTTGTAAACGATTGATAGAATAGGTTTTCAGGAGGCGTTCAAGTATGTGGGAAGTTGTCTATGAGGATTTCAGTGAATTAACCAAATCAGAACAGATAGCATTGTTTAATGCAATGAGACAAGATTTGTTTCCAAATGAACCAGATAAAGAAACTAAACTACTAAAAAGCATTCGTGAAGCTCGATTTCCTTCTGGTTTGGATTGTGTTCATTGTGGAAGCACTTCGGTTAAACGGAACGGTAATTATCGTTCAAGACAAAGCTATCTTTGTAATGATTGTAAAATCGTTCAATGATATGACGAACACACCATTTTCAGGCTCTCGTGACAAGTGGGTGAAATACATTGAACTAATGTTCGAGGGTTATACTTTGTCAAAAATCGCCAAATGCTTGAAAATTCATATCTCTACCGCTTTTTATTGGAGGCATAAAATCTTGAATGCATCAGGGAGCCTTGGTTTTAATCAACTGCAAGGAGTTGCTACGAAGGATCTGGACAATTATCTCTATTGGCTCNNAAATTGGAAAAACTTAGCAATTGAAAATCGAGCTGAGCAAATGCTTTTTTCAGCCTGTCAAAAATCAAATAAGGTCACTGTTCCTAACTTTAGAGAAGCATATTAACAAAGAAAAAACACAGCAATTTTAATTACTGTGCCTTTGGGTTCTCCTTGTTCTTTCCTACGGAAAATGCAGAGCATAGTAGGAATACTGTTCCTAAACCGACTCCTACAACCATTGAATATTCAAAAATATTTTTTAATGCTAATCCACTTGCAATTGAAGCGACAAAAAACATCAAAAACATTACTGTATAATTATTTTTCATTTATTTACCAACCCCCTTTGCCATTATTATACAATTAATATTGATTTTTTAAAACCCTACAAAAAAACAACAAAGTTTGCGAGAACAGCCTAAGGAAATGACAAACACTCCTTTTGCTGGCTCTCATTTTCCAAAGAAATGGTTGCATTATATCGAAATAAAGGTTGAAGGATATACCCTACTAAAATCGCTGAACGATCTGATATTCATATCTATTTCGCATTTTGTGACAAAAAATGTTAAACGCTCTCGCTCAGCATGGATTTAACCAATTAACAGGCATTCTAGAAAGTGATGAAACATTCTTTTGTGTATCGGTGAAAGGGAGAGAAGTCACTCATAGGAAAGAGAAAAAACGTGGAGAAAAAGATGAAAAAAGAGATATTTCTAATCAAAAGATAGCGGTGGTAGTTGTTCAAGACTGTAGCGGGAATACAATTGCCCGAAAAGCAGGAACAGGGCTTATTAAAGCTGAGGAAATAGATATAGTGATTGATGGATACATTCATCCATATTCTTTGTTGTGTACTAATACTGTAACTATCTATAAGAAGTTTGTAAAAATGGTAAATTTACAACACGACTCATTAATGAGAGAAAAAAACAACGTGTGAAAAATATTTATTTCCTTATTCAGCAAGTTAAAAATTTTCATAATGGCTTAAAAAATGGATGGTTCGGTTCCAGAGAGGCACCACAAAATACCTAGATAATTATCTATATAGTTTCGTTGGGTGGACTTAAGCGAAAATTTGGCAATTGAAAACAAGTGGAGCAAATACATATTTGGTGTGTCAAAAATCAAGTATTATGACAGTTGAAACGCTTCGCTCGTCTTAACCGCAGAAAAAAGAACGTCCATTGTTGGATGGCGTTCTTCGGATTATTAAAATTCGTTTAGGAAAGCAGCTCCTAAAATTCCAATTAAGGAAACAGTAAGTATCACGACAATACTAAGAACAACAGGAACCCATTTCTCTTTTCCTGAATTTCTAATACCTAACACAAAAGCGATAATAGGGCATATAATCATTGCGATAACAACGATAGGACCTAAACTTCCAAACGAAATGTTCGCTTGGATTAGACCAAAAAGAATAAGGGTTATGGCTAGAAAAATATATGGTAATATTTTGGACAAAGTTGAACCTCCTTTTTGCTAATATATGGAGTATTTCCATTGTATCATAAATCAGACCCACTATTTGAATTTAATGGTATTTTTTTCCATTTGGTTGATTTATGAATTTGATACCCTATATATATTTCATCTAAAAACAACAATAATTACGAAAGCCGCCATAAAAAATATAAATACAAGTATCTGCCTATCAAATGCAATTTACTATTTAACAAATGGCTTAGTAATAGGGGTGAAAATAATGATGATAAAAAGAATTTCTTGCACAGTAAAAGAGGGCAAAAGGGACATATTTTATGAGTACCAAAAACAATGGGAACCTATTAGTAAGGTTAAAGGATTTTTAGGACAAGTGGGTGGGTGGTGCGAAACACAGCCGTTGACTGCTTGTATTTATTCATTTTGGGAAAGTCAAACAGATTATCAGTATTTTATGATGGAGGTACATGACCGAATTTATGTCAATTCAGGGCAAGAAAGTACCTGTACTTCAATAGATGTAAATCTGTTTCAAGAAAAACTAAGAATGTCAGGTTTAGAGGATCATTTTGTTAATGTCTTGAGGAATGGCCATTTTTTTCGTGTTACCTTGTCACAAGTTAAAGAGCAAAAAACGGAGCACTTTGTTGAAATGCAGAAAAAAGTTTGGAACTTAGGAATGGAAAAAGCTGAAGGGATGCTTGGCGGAACATTCGCATTTTCCCAAAAAGAAAGTAATTACTTCCTTGTATTAACGGGTTGGAAGAGTGAAAATTTACATCAAAAATATATAGAGAACGATTTTCCAGAATTACTAAAAACCGCAAAACCTAAGAATGATGTACTGGAACTGACAGGTGAAAAATTTAATGTTGAAGAAGCATGGCGTGTGTGCCCAACGGTGCTATGAAATCTAAAAAAATAATATAAAGATTGACTTCAGGAAAATTTTTGAATAAACTATTTTTAATTATAAAATAAAGGCTTTGATGAGAAAAAGTAAAATGATATTGTTTTTTCCAGAGAGCTTCGGTAGCTGAAAAGAAGCAAAAACATTCATTTGAACAATGGTCTCTGAGCTTCGTACCGAACTTACTTTAATGTATTAGTAGACTAAGACGAGTTTTGGCACTCGTTATCAATGTCACAGTATAAGAGTATCATTTTTTACTCCGTACTTGTTGAGGCAGATGGTGTGAACCATTTGCGAAATAAGGTGGTATCACGTGGAATCCAAACCTCGTCCTTAACTTTTACAGTTAAGGCGAGGTTTTTTTGTTTTCAAAATTAAAAATCATATCGGGAGGTTTTTATCAATGAGTATTTTTATTGGTGGTGCTTGGGCTTATGCGAACGGCTCATTACATTTAGGGCATATTTCAAGTTTGTTACCTGGCGATATTCTTGCGAGATATTACCGTTTAAAGGGAGAAAAAGTTTTATATGTTTCGGGAAGCGATTGTAATGGAACTCCTATTACAATTAGAGCAAAACAAGAAGGTGTATCTCCAAAAGAGATTGCGGACCGTTATCACCAAGAATTTGAAGATTGTTTTGCAAGATTAGGATTCACATATGACACATATACAAGAACAGACACAACACATCACCATAAAATCGTTCAAGAGATTTTTTTAGAGTTGCTTGAAAAAGGATACATCTATAAAAAGGAAATGGAACAAACCTATTGTGAATATGATCAGCAATTTTTGCCTGATCGTTATGTTGAGGGGATCTGCCCTCATTGTGGGGCGAATGCTCGTGGCGATCAATGTGACGTTTGTTCTAATGTGTTAGAACCACTTGAGTTGCTTGATAGAAAATGTAAAATATGCGGGAAACCGCCTACCACAAGGTTTACAGAGCATTTTTACTTTTCTTTAAGCTCATTCCAAAATGTCTTGGAAAACTATACTCAAGAAGCAGAAGACCAGAACCTATGGAGAGAAAATGCTATTTCTCTCACTAAACGCTATTTAAAGGAAGGATTGCGAGATCGAGCGGTTTCGAGGGATTTGCCTATTGGGGTAAGTGTTCCAGTTGCTGGATATGAAGATAAGAAAATCTATGTATGGATTGAGGCTGTATCAGGATACTATACAGCAAGTAAACTATGGGCGAAGAAAACAAATAAGGACGACTCAACGTTTTGGATTACAACCGCTCAATCTTATTATGTTCAAGGGAAAGATAATATCCCTTTCCATTCAATTATATGGGCTGGGATTCTTGCTGGTCTTGGAAAAGAACCATTACCAACGCATATTGTTTCAAATGAGTATCTGACTTTAGAAAAGAAAAAATTATCAACAAGTAAAAATTGGGCTGTTTGGGTTTCAGATATTTTAGAAAGGTACGATCCAGATTCGATCAGATATTTCCTAACAATAAATGCACCAGAGAACAGAGATGCTGATTTTTCTTGGAAAGAATTCATTTATAGCCATAATAGCGAGTTATTAGGGGCTTATGGTAACTTCGTTAATCGTACATTAAAATTTATAGAAAAGTCATTTGATGCTGTTATACCTGAAAAGAACATATCTTTGAACATTCAGGATAGGGTAAATCGCTTGTACACTGAAGTAGGTCTTTGTATCGAAACTACTGCTTTCAAACAAGGATTGGAAAAAGTTTTTGAACTTGTTAGATTTTCAAACAAATACTTTGATGAACAACAACCTTGGAAACAAATAAAGGAAGATCCCGAGTCTTGCAAACAAACTTTGGCGAATTGTGTTTATCTTATTGCAAATTTAGCTCATATTCTTACTCCGTTTCTCCCTTTTTCGAGCAGGAAAGTCAAGGAAATGATAAATACAAAAGAAACCGAATGGAGAGCGTTTATTGTTAAATCGCAAAGATTGTCAAAAGTAGAAACATTGTATGAAAGAATAGACCCAGTAAGAATTGATGAAGAGATAGAAAGGTTAAACCACCAAACTGTTTAAATGATACATAGCCTAAGTTTATTTGAGCTTTGGCTATTTTTTTATGAATAAAAAAGCACCGTTAATACGGTGCAAATGGGTTGGCAATTTGCTATTCATTTCTGGGTGTAATTTTACTTTTTGACATATGAAACAGAATCTGATTAATCGAATTGGGGTCATTATTAATGTGTGATTTTTAGTTATTTCTTTATCTGTTTTAAGGGTAATTCGCTTTTTCACTCCCATAACAGAACCCCTTACTGTTGATTGCATTCCATATAATTTGAAATCAAGTACGAATGGTGGAGGTATTAAAATTTTTAATCATTTTTTGCAAGTTTCTATGGCCTTCACGTAATTTAATGGTTTCCTCTATAATTTTTTGAAAGCCTTCCAGGTCTCGGTCGGTTGCGTTAAGTAAGGATCTTGGGATTCCTTCGACGATTTGTTGGAGGGTTAGTTCCGTGCTCAAAGAATTACCACCTTTCCACTTTTATCGGATAGACCACTATAGTGTCTATATTAATATTTTTCGAAAGATGGCTATTTTTCCTGCTAACATGGTGAAAAACTTATCACCAATTCTCAACAGATTACTTCAAATAACGACCCAATCCCGTTATTTGAACATAGTCTCTCCTAACAGTAATATCTTCAGCTGTTCTTTAGGCAGCTGCAATGGGTCCCATTCCTGAATCAGTCGCTCTTGTGCTTCAGGCCCTGTGTCATCTGCCAGTCGATAGGCACCGTAATGCATTGGCACAAATTCCTTGGCACCCAGCTCCAAAAAAGCTTTCACACTGTCCTCCGGATTAATATGCGAGTCCTTCATAAACCATTCAGGTTCGTAGGCACCAATTGGCATATAGACCGTATCAATCTCAAACCGTTCACCAATTTGTTTAAACCCGGAAAAATATCCGGTATCTCCAACAAAATAATGCGTCTCATCTCCGGATCGAAACACAAAACCGCCCCAATGAGACGTATTCATGTCCGTTAATGATCTTCTAGTCCAATGCTGGGCAGGGACAAAATCAATCGAAATTCCTTTATGTTCTACACTTTCCCACCAATTTAAATCCGTTACATTCTGATAACCTTTTTTTTGAAAAAGCCTCTTTAATCCAGTAGGGACAAAAAAATGAGGATTTCCTTTGATTTTTCTAATCGAAGGGAAGTCCAAATGGTCGTAGTGTCCGTGAGAAATCACTACCACGTCAATATACGGCAATTGTTCTATGGCCAGCCCTGGCTCTGTTAACCGTTTTTGAAAGCCCATACGCAAAGCCCAGACAGGATCGGTTAAAATATTTAGTCCATTTAGCTGTATCAGGAATGTAGAGTGACCAATCCATGTATATGAAGTTTGCGTCTTGTTTTCAAGGAGCTCCGCCATTTTTTTATCAGGACTCTGCTCGATGTTCACTGTTAAATCCTTCACCTTGCTACGTCGTTCTTTATTCCACTTCTTCATATCTATAAATGATTTCTTATTACTAACATCATCCAAATTTGCATATCTTTTCATCAATGGATCACCTTTTTACCGTCGTTTATCCATTATTATAACAACATTCAAAAAGGCCTTCAAAAATGAAGATTTCTTCGGCGCATGGTAAAATGAAGTAATACATAAAAAGGAGGATGCATGTGACGACAACTTATCAAACACGGGATGAAGTACCTGAACAAGAAAAATGGCGGATCGAGGACATCTACCCATCTATCGAGGCTTGGGAAGAAGATTACCGTTTTTTAGAAAATCAAATACCGAAAATGAAGCAATTTGATGGGGCTATTCATAGTGGAACAGCACTTTATCAATATTTATCGCAAAATGAGGAAATGGAAGGTAAGTTTAATCTGATCTATGTGTACGGGATGCTTCAGGGTGATATCGATACAAGGGACACTAGAGCCCAATCTTTACTAGACCTTGCTAGGCAGTTGGCCGTAAAAATGAATGGCGCAACCGCATTCTTCATGCCTTTTCTCTTAAGTTTGGAAGAAAGTACATTAAGGGAATATATCCAGCAAGAGCCCCGCTTAACCTATTTTGAAAAAGACTTATTTGAATCCTTTCGATATAAGGATCACGTATTATCAAAGGAAAAAGAAGAGCTCCTATCTCAATTGGGAGAAGCATTATCGTCACCAAGCCAAACATTTAATATGTTAAACAATGCCGATATAAAGTTTGGTGAAGTGACCAATGATAATGGGGAGAAAGTGGAATTAACCCGAGGTATGTATTCGAAATGGATAGAAGACGAAGACCGTGAAAAAAGATGTCAAGCCTATAAAGCCTATTATCAACCATACCTACAATTGAAAAATTCGATTGCATCGACGCTATCTTCAAATATCAAAAATAACGTAACCATGGCGCGACTACGCCATTATCCTTCTGCACTGGAAAAAGGCTTGTTTGGGGACAGGGTTCCAAAAAAAGTTTATGAGAAGTTGATTGCTTCCACGAAAGCAAATATCTCTTCCATGCACAAATACACCGCGATCCGCAAACAAAAGCTGGGTGTAGAGGAATTGCGTCAATATGATATGAATGCACCACTTGTAGATGGTGTTAAAATGGAAATCTCCTATGATGAAGCGTATGACACCATTTTGAAAGCACTGGCTCCGCTTGGTGAGGACTATGTTAAAACGCTGAAAACGTTTAAGGATGCTCGTTATATTGATGTTAGGGAAACACCAGGAAAGCGTTCGGGAGCCTATAACTTGGGTGTTTATGGTGTACATCCATTTGTCTTACTTAATCAGCACGACGATCTTGACAGCATGTTCACGATGGTACATGAATTTGGACACGCGATGCATTCCTGGTATTCTAATTCTCATCAGCCAAAAATCTCCGCCGGATACAGTATCTTTGTCGCGGAAGTAGCTTCCACGGTTAATGAAGTACTGCTAATCCATTATCTATTGAATAAAGAAACCGATCCAGCGATTAGAAAGTATCTAGTAAACCACTTTATAGACCAATTTAGAGGGACCTTTTTTACTCAAGTCATGTTTGCAGAGTTTGAAAAAATCACCCATGAAATGGCAGAAAGCGGAAAACCGTTAAATGTAGAGAGTTTTAATCAAATCTATGAATCTTTATTCAGACAATATAACGGGGATGACATAGTCTTTGATGAAGAGGTAAAATACGGATGGTCACGGATCCCGCATTTCTACCGGCCGTTTTATGTATACAAATATGCGACTGGCTTTGCCTCAGCAATTCATATAGCTGAAAAGCTACTTGCAGGGGACCGTGCAATACTTTCCGCCTATTTGGAATTCCTCAAGAGCGGCAGTTCCGACTATCCGCTTGAATTATTAAAGAAAACTGGTGTTGATTTAACGACGTCCGAACCGATTGATAATGCGTTAAACCGCTTTGAACAGCTGGTAATAGAATTTGCTAGTTTATAAGAAGTTGCTGAGGTGACTTCTTTTTTTATTCCTTTATAATGGAAGAATAGTCGGAATCAATCAAGAATAATGGAAGTATGAATGAGAAGGGGGCCTATTATGACGGAACGTCTAAAGACGATGCCGATAGCCTTTATAACAGGGACATCGAGTGGATTTGGCATGTTTTTATCTTTGGCACTCGCTCGAGAAGGGTATCATGTGATTGCGACCATGAGAAATCCAAATAAGAAGGACAGGCTCGAACAGATGGCTGCCCAAACAGGTGTGGCAGGTCAAATAGAAATCGTAAAACTGGATGTGACCGATTTTGCAGAGGTTGAACAGGTGGTTTCCGATATTCTGACAAGGCACGGAAAAATTGATCTACTTGTAAACAATGCTGGATATGCCCAAGGCGGGTTTATTGAAGACCTCGCAATTTCAGACTGGAAATCGCAGTTTGAGACGAATTTTTTCGCAGTTGTTGCGGTGACAAAAGCCATTCTTCCAACGATGCGGCAAAATCAAAGCGGTACGATTGTCAATATCAGCAGCATCTCCGGTAAAATGGGTCTACCCGGGATTGGCCCGTACTCATCCTCAAAATTTGCTCTAGAGGGTTTCAGTGAAACATTGCGGTTAGAGGTGTTGCCATTTGGTATTAAGGTAATTGTAGTAGAGCCGGGGGTATTTAAAACCGACATTTGGTCCAAGGGAATGGAGTCTGTTAAGATTGGTCCGACTTCCCCA
This sequence comes from Bacillus sp. JJ1764, assembly GCF_036962145.1. Lineage (NCBI taxonomy): Bacteria > Bacillati > Bacillota > Bacilli > Caryophanales > Bacillaceae > Bacillus > Bacillus sp. JJ1764. Next base: position 10,050 of record NZ_JBALNY010000096.1, read on the forward strand.
TATGCGGAATTTAAGGATAAGATCGTTAGCCTGGTGGGGCAGATGGAAGAACGCGGCGGAGATCCGATGGAAGTGGTAGAAGTTATTCTTCAGGCAGTGAAGTCCGAAAACCCGCAGTTACATTATCCAGTAGGAAAAGGAGTCAAAACACAGATACGATTTAAAAACCTGTTACCTTGGCGGTGGATTGAAAAAAATCTTGCCAAACAATTCGGATTCTCCATTAAAAAGTAGAAGATATTAAAAGCAACTGGGTGTATACACCAGTTGTTTTTTGCATTTTTAAACTATGTTAAAGAAAACTGTTGATTTTACACCCTATGACTGGAGCGGAATCAAATACAACTTTAACAGAACCTAAAAATAATGAAATATTTGTGAAAAGTTAATTTTATTAAAATTAACGGTATTGAAAGGGAAATATTGTATATTTATACATTATAAATACTATTTAATCATCATCCAATCATTTTCCATGGTAATTGGATAAAAATTGTAAACTAGAATTCTATTTGTGTCAATACATGCAATTTTCAGTTTTTTGGGATAAACACAAATTATTAGAATTTTATCGACAAATATTTACAATCATAGGTCATACTTAATATAATATACAAGTAGATTGTCGAAACGCAGACGGCAGATTCAAGATTGTGCAGCTCCACGAACCTCACTACATTCCCCCACGAACAAGTTTGCATTCCTCCATTCCCAATACACCAAACAGATTGTACCATTTTAGGAATATGGATAACGGACAATCATGTGATATCACTCACAATAAAGAGGAGGTGTTACATGTAGTTTAACAAATAGAAGCCCCCGGGTACATGTTTTGACCGACCAGCCCGGGGGAAACGGAAGTTGGGTATGCCAACTCTTATGGTTAGTATACCCCTTATTTATAAGAATTGATAGAGAAAACTTTTTTGGGGGATCGGTATATGAAAAATGAAAGTAATAGATATTTCTTTAATGAAAAAACTATTCTAATAACAGGAGAATATGACAAAACGGGTAAGCTTGTTACGAGAATTATTGAGGGAGAAGATACCTTTCTTGTCGACCAGCCACCGTTAAAAATTATTGAAAAAAATCTGTTGTTGGTTGGATCAAATCTAAAAGGTGCACGTAAAAGTTCCATGGAAATCCTCGGACCTCATTTACGATTTTATCCGCTAGCGATTAATTCACATTTGGATATCTTTTTATTGCCAACAAGGTCGGGCAGGAAAAGTAACTGTGTTTGGTTTTCACTGGCTCACATAAAGAAGCAAACACCGATTGGCACGAAAAAAACGGAAGTGGTGACTAGCTACGGTCATGTCGTTGAAATTGAACTTCGGACCATGTCATTTAACAACCGAATAAAAAACGCCAAATACTTACGGGACAGTATTATTAGCAACACTTTGAATCCCTTGAACTTATATTTGGAACCGAAAATGGGCTTTTTCGTTTGTGAAGATGCCGGTGAAAATAAGTATACCATTCGGTTTATAGATCCTGAGGAAGATGACGAGGACGATGAAGATTTGGAAAAATAATATTATTACAGTTTGTATGGTATAATTAGGAAAAGAAGTAAAGGATGACTAAAATGGTATGGAAAAGGTCCCTTAACCGTCATTTGCTATTGCTTCTACTCATGTCTGTGATTGTAGCAAATTATTCCTTATACCGCACAGCTTTCGGTCGAGAAATTTTACCTGAAAATCCTAATAAACTGGTTGTAGCATCCATGATTGATTTGGCACTAGTAGCACCTCTGT
>NZ_JBALNY010000096.1:11839-20336 GCF_036962145.1 Bacillus sp. JJ1764
TCTCGTGGTTGCCCGGTTTATGATTCCAATGGAATACTTGGCACCTATGGAACGGGTCACTTGGCTGGGATTTGCAGTGGAAAGCGGGCTATTGCTTATAGAAATGGTAGTATTGGTGACGTTCTTTCTTTATTTGCCAAGGATTGTTTGTTCTGTCAAAGAAAGCCCATTATCAGTTATTTATGCATTTTCAAAGGCAGTTAATGAAAAGGTAAAGCCATATCCAATTGTTCGTGTGATTTGCTCTGAGATGCTCGTGATGTATTATTCTTTTGCTTCTTGGAAAAAGAAGCCAGTAACAGGCGAGGGATACTTTACTTTGCACAAAAAATCAAGCTATATTGCCTTAATGGTTATGCTGATTCATGCAACGGTTCTGGAATCCGTTGGCATCCACTGGCTGATTCACGAAAAATCTTTGGTCCTATCGATTATTATGCTGGTTTTAAATATGTACACTGTCCTTTTTTTTCTTGCGGACATTCAGGCCGTCCGGCATAACCCGCTGCAGGTAACGGAGCACTCGCTTTATATCTCAATGGGGTTAATGAAACGGATGGAGGTAAAGTGGTCTGAGATCGAAGAAGTGAGGGATACACCGGAACAATGTCAACAAAAGCTTTTGAAAAACACCATTGAATTTATCGCGCGTGACTTTATGGAAGTTCATCCTGATGTGATCTTGAAACTGAAGCGACGTGTTCCGGCCACCCTAGCCATGGGGTTGGTTAAGCATTATGACCAGGTTGCAATCCGGGTGGATGATCCAGAGAGATTTAAGGCGGTTTTAAAGGGAAAATTAAATAGAGAAATGGAGAAAGCCTAGGACCGGTGGTTGTGCCGGTCCTTTTCGTGTAATAAAATAATAACTCATGGACATCTTCTACAAAATTAGGTTAGGGATGTCAGATAGAACGATTCTCAAAGACTTCTCACGGGAGTACACCCCAAAGAAATCCCATGATTGTAATTCTAAAGATATCATTTTAGTAAACTGCCTCAAGTTGTCTAAAGAAAATAGATTACAATTTTTGTCTTGTAAAAAAAACATGAATAAGATATGATATAAACTAAACTAATACACTGTATCTAGTATTTAGGAAATAGAAAAACAACTACATATAGTAATAGCCTTGCGATAAGATGCGATGATTCGCTTAATAGGGAATTCGGTGAAAGGCCGAAACTGCCCCCGCAACTGTAAATGCTGACGAACTAAATGGACCACTGTATAAGAGAGCTCACTATTTGGGTGCTTATACGGGAAGGATTTAGTAGAGGATGATGCATGAGTCAGGAGACCTGTCTTATTTTAGTTAGTTTCACTTCTTCGGGGATGGGGAAGATGAGATGGTGGCGTCAAAACGAATCATGCAGGTTTTTCTTTTGGCTGTTGTCATTTCTTCCGCTCTGATCCCCGAGCGGATTTTTTTATTTACAAAAAAGGAGAAATCGACAATGACCGAAACGATGGTAACAACGGCAAAAAAACTTGGTTTAGACCTAACAGAACTCAAACAATACAATCAAAATGAAAAAGTCCTTCAATACGCCCTACATAAAATCTCCATGGACCAGCCGAATTGGACCTACATTGCGGCTCGAGCCTATTTAAACGAACTCTATGAGCAAGTTGCCCGTAACAGGGGATACGATCCCAAACAAAATTACGGAGATTATTACTCATTACTCACAATTCTAACTGAAAAAGGAATTTATTCTCCTGAACTAGTAACCTCCTATTCTAAAGAAGAAATCGATGAGCTTGGGCAAACCATAGACCCGGACCGCGATTTGCTTTTTCAATATATGGGCCTATTCTTGCTGGCTGATCGTTATTTGGCAAGAGATCATGACCGGAATCTTTACGAGCTTCCTCAAGAGCGGTTTATGACGATTGCCATGCATCTGATGAAGGATGAACCAAACTCAAAACGAATTTATTTCGTAAAAGAAGCCTATTGGGCTCTAAGTAATTTGTATATGACAGTGGCGACCCCTACTTTAGCTAATGCCGGAAAAAGCTTCGGTCAGCTATCATCCTGTTTTATCGATACAGTGGAAGATTCACTAGATGGAATCTACCTTAATAACTGGGATATTTCCCGCCTTAGCAAGGATGGCGGCGGAATTGGTGTATATTATGGAAAAGTGCGCGCACTGGGATCAGATATTAAGAAATTTAAGGGAAATTCTTCAGGGGTGGTCCCATGGATCCGTTTACTAAACGATACTGCTGTCAGCGTAGATCAGCTAGGACAGCGTCAAGGGGCGATCGCCGTCTATCTCGATATTTTTCACAAAGATATTATGAATGGATTTCTTGATTTAAAAACCAATAATGGCGATGAACGGCGCAAAGCACACGATCTTTTCACAGGAGTTTCAATCCCGGACCTTTTTATGGAAAAATTGCAGGAAACCGATGAGAATGGGAAAAGCATCGGCCAGTGGCATACGTTTTGTCCTCATGAAGTGAAGCAAATAATGGGCTGGAAAGATGAGAATGGAAATCCGTTAGGACTTGAAGATTTTTACGATGAAGAGGATCACAAATATTTTACAGAAAAGTATTATGAGGCCGTCCAACATCCATTTCTACCGAGGAAGACCTATCGGGCCATGGATCTCATGGCCAGGATCATGATTTCGCAATTGGAAACCGGGACACCATATATGTTTTATCGTGATGAAGTTAACCGGCAGAATCCCAATAAGCATCTAGTTAGCGAAGGGCGTACCTCCATTTATTGCAGCAATTTATGTACAGAAATCGCTCAGAACATGTCTGCTACCACTATTTCAAGTGAATATGAGGACCAAGATGGCAACTTGATTATCGTTCGTAAGCCGGGAGATTTTGTCGTCTGCAATCTTTCTTCAATAAATCTGGCAAAATCGGTACCGGACCAAGTGCTAGAACGTTTGATCCGAATTCAAGTGAGAATGCTGGATAATGTGATCGATTTAAATACCATTCATGTTGGACAAGCTCAAAAGACTAATAAAAAATACCGTGCCGTTGGTTTGGGTACCTTTGGTTGGCATCATTTGTTAGCGCTAAAAGGCATTCATTGGGAAACGGAAGAAGCGGTACGATTGGCAGATGAACTATACGAAGAAATTGCCTATTTTACGATTCGAACCTCGATGGAATTGGCACAAGAAAAAGGGGCATACAGCCAATTTGAAGGTTCCGAGTGGCATACAGGCCGTTATTTTGACCGAAAAGGCTATACATCAGACCGCTGGAAAAAGGTTAAAGAGGATGTTACCCAAAATGGGATGCGAAATGGCTGGCTGATGGCAGTTGCCCCCAATTCTTCAACAGCCAAAATCGGCGGCTCTACGGATGGGATTGATCCGATTTACTCAGTCGAATATGCCGAAGAAAAGAAGAACTTTAAATTCAAAGTAACCGCTCCGGATTTGAATCATCATACGTACGATTATTATCGCCGAGTCAGACATCAATTGGACCAGCATTGGAGCATAAAACAAAATGCTGCGAGACAAAAGCATATTGATCAAGGAATAAGCTTTAATTTGTACGTGAAGCACGATATTAAAGCAAAGGATCTATTGCAGCTCCATCTAGAGGCTTGGAGACACGGGTTAAAAACGACCTACTATGTCCGAAGTACATCACAGGCCGAAATTCAAGAATGTGAAGCTTGCCATAGTTAATGGAAGGGGAAATGAAAGCATGCAACTACGAAAAATAAAACTATTAAATCCTGAGCATCCCAATAAATCAACCGGTATTATTAATGGTCAAACATCGGGTATCCTTAATTGGAATGATATTGCATACCCACACATGTATGATCTCTACCAAACCTTGTTATCAAACTTTTGGAAGGCCCAAGAAATCAATATGCAAGATGATATTAAACAATGGGATTCTTTAACTGAGTCTGAACAGGATGTCTTTTTAAGAATTAATACACAATTAGCGTCCTTGGATAGTTTACAAACACCGACGATGAGTCAGGTGATGGATTATGTAACTGACTCCAGTTTCAAAGCGATCTTTGCCGTTATATCACAGCAGGAAGCGGTGCATAACGAATCTTATTCTTATATTTTAAGTTCATTGGTTCCATTACAAGAACAAAACAGCCGATTTAATCAGGCGAAAGAAGACCCGATTGTTCAAAAAAGAAATGCACTCATTCTCGAGGCTTACGAAGGTTTTCGCCAGTGTCCGACACCTAGTAGTTTATTTAAATTGGCTGTGAATTCGATTAATCTGGAAGGAATCTATTTTTATTCAGGTTTTGCCTTTTTCTACCATTTGGCCCGTCAACAAAAGATGTTAAAAACGAGCACGATGATCAGCTATATCCAGAGGGACGAAATGCAGCATGCCTATTTTATTTCACAGTTTATCCGGATTCTATTAACGGAAAATCCTGAAATGAATACCCCGGAAAATATCGATTATATCTATAAAACCATTGATAGTGCAGTAGAGTTAGAAAAAGAATGGTCCCGGTTTATTTTAAACAATATCGATGGAATTGATTTACAAGAATTTGAACATTATGTTGAGTATTTAGCCAATAAACGATTCCGCCAGCTTGGTCTGAACAATCTGTACCCTGAACGTGAAAACCCGATGCCATGGATCCATGTGTTCAGTGATGAAATGATCAATGAAACCAAATCGGATTTCTTTGAACAAAAATCTCGCACGTATACGAAGGTAACACAATCGAATGGATTTGATGAATTGTAATGAGCATCGCCATCATCTATTCCTCTCGGACAGGAAATACCCAAGAGCTCGCAACGGTGATCAAACAGCTTTTTCAATTACATGGTGTAATGGCGGATTGTCTTCCAGTTAATGGATTGCCCTTGTCTACGATTAAAGCCTATACTGGAATTATTGTTGGGACTTATACATGGGGAGACGGAGAGATTCCTCCTGAAATGGTTCCTTTGTATCATGCATTTGAAAATCAGGAAGTGGCACACCTAACCACTGGAGTGATCGGAACAGGAGACAGCTTCTATCCCCATTTTTGCGGAGCCGTGGATGCATTTAGGGACATGTTTTATGTCCATACCAGTTTAGCGGTTACAATGAAGGTGGAGTTATCACCACAATTAAGCGATATGGAAAAATGCCGTCGCTTTGTTGGATTATTTTTGGAAAAATATGAAAAAGTAAAAAAACAATCAGAATGGGTCGTGAACGAAACATGTTGAAGCTAATGGAAGAATTGAAGGAAATCGTGAACAGCAGCAACCAAGACCTGGTTCAAGAAAATGCCAATGTGGATGGACAATCACCAATGGGCATGATGAGCTTATTTGCCTCTGCAACGGCAAAGTCATTCACCGTCGACAACCTCTTGTCCGAAGATGTGAAGAGAGCTTATTTGGATGGCTACATCCATATACATGATTTGGACTTCTATGCCAGCGGCAGCACCACCTGCTGTCAAATCCCTTTGGAAAAATTGTTGAAGAACGGTTTTGACACCGGGCATGGAAAAATGCGCGAACCGAAATCTATTGGCAGTGCCATGGCATTAACAAGCATTATTCTGCAGGCCAATCAAAACATGCAGCACGGCGGACAATCGGTTCCTTGCTTTGATTATGATCTAGCGCCATTTGTACGGGCGACGTTTGGTAAGAAACGTGAACTTGTCCGGGAAATTGCTGTTGACACCAGCGAGGAATTCTTGGATCAAAAAGCTTGGGAATGGACAGAAAAGGCAGTATTTCAGGCGTGTGAAGCCTTTATACATAATTGTAACTCCATGCATTCGCGCGGGGGAGGCCAGACCCCTTTTGTGTCAATCAATATTGGAACTGACACATCACGGGAAGGCCGGATGGTAACAAGAAATATCCTGCTTGCGGCGCAAAATGGATTGGGCGGCGGGGAAACCCCGATTTTCCCGATCATTGTTTTTAAAATCAAAGATGGAATTAACTTTAACGAAGGCGATCCGAACTATGATCTATACCGTTTGTCTCTAGAGACTACATCAAAGCGGTTATTTCCAAACTATGTATTTATCGATGCCCCTTTTAATCTGCAATACTATGACGGTACCAAGGAAAGTGAAATCAGTACGATGGGGTGCAGAACAAGGGTGATTGGAAACGTAAATGGCCAAGAAACTCCGGTAGGCAGGGGAAATCTATCCTTTACCTCTATCAATCTTCCATTGCTTGCGATTGAATCGCCATCTATCCAAGATTTTTGGGAAAAGCTGGAGATCAACACCGATCTTGCGATTAAACAATTATATGAACGCTATCTTTACCAGGCAGAAAAAACCGTATCCCATTTCAAGTTTTTATATGGGCAGGGGGTATGGTGGAATGGGGAAGAATTAGCTCCATTTGAAAAATTAAGCGAAATCCTAAAGCAGGGCACATTATCGGTCGGCTTTATCGGATTGGCTGAAGCCCTTGTCCAATTAATCGGGCAACATCATGGTGAAAGCAAGGAATCTTTGAAACTGGGGATGGATATTGTTGCCTTTTTGCGAAAAAAAATGGATCAAGCCACGATCGAATATGGATTAAACTATTCTTTATTGGCAACACCAGCTGAATCCCTTGCAGGTAAGGCGCTACGGTTAACAAGAAGGAAACACGGCATCATTACGGGGGTCACTGATCGGGAATATTTCACCAACAGCTTCCATGTACCTGTATACTATCCAGTTGCAGCTCTGGAAAAAATCAAAATAGAAGCGCCGTTCCATGAACTGACCAACGCCGGACACATCACCTATATTGAAGTCGATGGTGATGCCAGCAAAAATATTGAGGCCTTGGATACGTTAGTTAGGGCGATGCAAAAATACGGGATTGGATATGGCAGTATCAATCATCCGGTGGATCGATGTCTCGAGTGCGGACATCAAGGGATCATTGACAACGAATGTCCAAATTGCGGTAATCGGAATGAAGTCAAAGTAGAACGAATCAGAAGAATTACCGGATACTTAGTAGGTTCGATGAATCGCTGGAATTCCAGCAAGCGGAGTGAAGAAAGTGAACGTGTCAAACACAATCTATCGGTTCGTAAAGGAAACAGCCCGAAATGAGAGTGCTAGATATCGTCCATGACTCGATTGTAGACGGAAGAGGCTTAAGAACGGTGATCTTTTTTGCTGGATGTCCTCATCTCTGTCAAGGATGTCATAATCCCGAGTCTTGGAATATTGAAGGGGGCACGGAATGGAGTGAAGCGGAGATCTTTCAGGAAGTCATGAAAAATGAATTAACCGATATCACTTTCAGTGGCGGAGAACCGTTTTTACAGGCGAGAGAGATTGCTGTGTTAGCGCGTAAACTCAAACAAGAGGGGAAAAACATTTGGTGTTTTACGGGGTATCGTTACGAGGAATTAATCCAGGAACCCGATCATGTTTCCTTACTAGAACAAATTGATATATTGGTAGATGGAAGATTTGAGCTGAAAAAGCGCGATTTGACTTTAAGATATAAAGGAAGCTCCAACCAGCGCATCATTAATGTGCCAAAAAGTCTGAAGAGCGGAGAGATTATCGAAGAAATTTCGTAAATTCAGGACCGGCCATAGTTCATTCTTGGCCGGTCTTCTTAATGGTCAAACTAAGGCTTTTTAAGGTGTACAGACGTGCTGAAACAAGAAATAGATCTTCATAATGATGGTTTACATATTGATCAATAACGGAAATCCCTTTATAAAATTCATCCACCAAGTATAAAGTATATTTTTCATTCCAGTCGTACTGATTGATTCTCTTAAGTTCATCCGCGATGATTTGGAATCTGTACTCTTCAATAAAAAGTTTGATTTGATACAACTTATCAGCATTTTTAATACTAGAACTGCTGCGGTTTTCGTAATGTATATAGATAAACTTAATAAAACGATTGATATTGTCCGCAAGCAGATTGGCTTTTTGCATCTGGAATTCCATGATCGCATCTCCCCGAATTCCTTTTTAACAAGATTTTATGTTTTGAAACATCCAACTATCACCATGTTTTGTTGAAGTGAAAAACATGTGGTATCCTGTTAAGGTAGTAACAATACAGGAGGAAAAATTATGGCTATTATCGATATCACTGTAATCCCAGTCGGGACCGGCACACCAAGCGTGAGCGAATATGTAGCAGAAATACATAGAGTACTTCAGCAATACGAGGGAAGGGTGAAATACCAGTTGACACCGATGAGCACGTTAATCGAAGGCGAACTGCCATTATTGATGGAAATTGTGCAAGAAATTCATGAAGTGCCGTTTAAGAAAGGGTTGCAACGGGTTTGCACGAACTTAAGGATAGATGATCGTCGCGATAAGGAAAATTCGATGGAGCGGAAGTTACAATCTGTTCAGGCAAAATTATAAACATCCTCTCAAGAAAACGTCGAAAGTTGTCGACAGAATGAAAAAAACATTGTAGAATAGTTCCATAATTAAATAAATCCGTCGAGACGGAAAGAGGTTCTAGCTACCCTCTATAAAAAACT